>BIFV01000011.1 GCA_003990955.1 Sporomusaceae bacterium FL31 | reverse complement strand
GCTAGAAGGCTTTTTTGTACTTGGAAGGAAAAAATACTACTTATAAAAAAGACTTACTATCATAGTGAATCGTTTGGTGTGGTAGGTTCACTAGCATGGTTTAGGTAGATATGCGTTTAGTGTGTGCTCCGTCTTAATTGCACGGTACTATAAAAATGGATACGAATTCCTGTCAAAAAGAACCGTCCCCGATGGCAAGAAACTCCTGCAGGTACTGATCGAGAATGGAAAGGCTTTTTAAAGTAGACTCATTGGGGAATTTATGGGTAACCTTCAAACAGTTCCAGCCGGGCAGAGATTCTGAAAGCCGCTGGAGCACAAACGGATGTGTCTGAATCAGCCGGACACCGACACAGGAGGGCACAATGGCCCAATTTCTAGTATTTTTTAGAAAAACCGGAATCAGTCCGGCATTATCCAGATGAATTCGTGACGGACAGGTAGGGTCCCACCATTGATCATGCTTGAACTGAAATTCTTTACCGATATTAACAAAAATTTCGTGCTCCGGGTCCAAATCTTTTTTATCCACCACAGCATCCGGCTGCCTGTCAGGGGCTGCTAAGCGAAGCAGCCTCATGTCATCGGTAAAGACTGGGGTAACGACAACGCTGGGAGACACGATTTCACGAACAACAAAAGCCACATCCATTTCACGGTTTTCGATGCTTCGAAAGGCTTCTTGCGTATGCTGGGTGCGAATCTGTAAACGGATTGCCGGTGAATAGCGGCTTAATTGGTAGTAAATCGATGGCAGCATAAAGTGACTTAAGCTTTCGGCCGCACTGATCGACAACGTCAATTGCGGTCCATTGGCCTGCAAAATTTGAGTCTCACGCCAAAGCGCATTAAAGCGCTCTGCAATGCTGAAAAAGCTCTCCCCCATAGGGGTAAGACGGATATTAGTCAGCCCCTTTTGGCGTTCGACTAATACCCCGCCCATTTCCTGTTCCAGGGTTTTAAGCCGGTAGCTGACAGTTGCTTGGGATAAATGCAGTAGAACAGCGGCCTTGCTGATACTTTTGGTTTGTACGATCGCCAGAAATGCCTCAATACCCGGAAAATACACCCGCAGCCCCTCCGATTATAGAAAAATTTAATATTCTTTATAAATAATTTAAGTTTTACAATGTTTATCTATATTATTAAAATTAACATAGATCATCGAACTCGTCAATTTTTAATACCCATAACAGACAATGGCTAACCGTGGTGAACCAAGGTATCGCCGGCATTTTCCAAGTCCGAAAAGCTAAAAATAAAACATTCAGTAAATGTCTGATTGGGCATGCAAGCACATGGGACTGAATAATTGAGAAAGCAGCTTCAGAAAACAGTGTAGCTTCAATAAGGAGAAGATGTGGGGTCTTGCTGCATCGCTAAATAAAATCCAATCAGTAAAAATGGAGGTATGTCAAATGTTTGAAAGTATGGTTGAACAATTAAAAGCCAAACAGCAAAAGCTAGTATTCACGGAAGGGGCAGATCCAAGAATTCTTGAGGCTGCAAGCCGTTTAAAAAAAGAGAAGATCCTCGAGCCGATATTGTTAGGCAATCCGGAAGAGATCTATAGGGTATCGCAAAAGTATGGTTTTCTTATCAATGAAATTGAAATCATCGATCCAAAGACATATCCGGCTATCGAATCCATGATTGCGATGATGGTTGAACTTAGAAAAGGAAAAATGGATGAGGCCACCTGCCGAGAGTCTTTGATGAAAACTAATTATTTCGGTACGATGCTTGTAAAAATGGGGTATGCTGACGGCCTTTTAGGTGGCGCAACCTATTCTACTGCCGACACCGTTCGCCCGGCACTTCAACTTATTAAAACCTCACCTGGAAATAAAATTGTATCAAGCAGCTTTATTCTATACCGCAAAATAGAGAATGTTGAGGAAAAGTATGCGATGGCCGATTGTGCTATCAACTTGAATCCAAGTGAGGATGAACTTGTCGAGATTGCTGTTGAAACGGCAAGAACCGCAAAAGTCTTTTCAATTGATCCAAAAGTTGCTTTACTATCTTATAGCACGTTAGGATCAGGTGCAGGAGAATCAGTTGATAAAATGCGAAATACAGCCACAAAATTAAAGAGTATGAATCTTGATTTTCCAATTGACGGTGAGCTGCAGTTTGATGCCGCGTTTTCCAAAGATGTTGCAAAAATAAAAGCGTCACACTCTCCTGTCGCTGGGGAAGCGAACACTTTCATATTCCCAGATATTAATGCCGGTAATATTGGTTATAAGATAGCTCAGCGTCTTGGAAACTTTGAGGCATATGGCCCGATCCTGCAGGGACTGAATGCACCGATCAATGACCTTTCAAGAGGTTGTAATGCGGATGAAGTTTATCATATGGCAATTATTACGGCTTCTTTAAAAAGATAAGCTTCCCAAGTGCTATCCCGAGCTTGTTACAGCATGGTTTCATAGATCAGTCTGGTTTCAAGTGTCCATCTTGTCAGAGTTTAAAATGGTTGAACTGTAGGGTCAGCGGAGGAGTTGCAATTGGGAGGGAAGGTAATGAAGCATATTGCCATTATTCCAGGTGACGGTATCGGTGTTGATGTAACCCGTGAAGCGGTAAAAGTTCTTAAAAGAGCACAACAACTTTATGGGTTAGAACTGGTATTGACTCATTTCGACTGGAGCGCGGAAAAGTATCTTAAGGAAGGAATCGCTTTACCTGAAGGTGCGCTGGAACTGTTGCGCAATGAGTATGACGCGATACTTGCCGGCGCTTTTGGCGATCCGCGAGTACCAACTGGAAAAATTTTATTTAAACTGCGTTTTGGCTTAGATCTTTATGTAAATTTTAGACCCATCAAATTATTGGATGAAACGCTTACCCCACTGAAGAATCGTACGACCCAAGATATCAATTTTGTCATTTTTCGAGAAAACACTGAAGGCATGTACATCAATATGGGGGGGATCTTTAAGAAGGATACACCTGACGAAATCGCCATTCAAGAAGACGTTAATACCCGTAAAGGGGTTGAACGAATCATTATTGCTGCTTTCGAATATGCTCAACAGCACGGGAGAAAAAATGCCCTTTTTGAATTCCCAAGTCGTGGACCGCGAGTTCAAATTTTGTCATTCGCTCAAAAAAAATCAAACCTTCTAGCAGATGCTAGAAGGTTTTTTGCCTATAAAGAGACTCTTACTATATCCTAATTAACCTTTCCGTGTGATCAGTTCAACGGCGGTATTATCGCTTCTGCGTTCTCTTTGTCCAGTACGCTGAAAATCGATGCAAATTCCTGTCAAAAAGAACCGTCCCCGATGGCTGTTTATTGCTTGGTTGAGCGGTTGGCGAGGAAATCTCCTGCGGTTTGTACAATTTGGACCAGGATAACCAGCAGCGTTACGGTGATCAGCATGATATCGGTTTCATAGCGGTAGTAGCCAAAGCGGATGGCCAGGTCGCCTACGCCGCCGCCGCCGACAATGCCGGCCATGGCTGAATAGCCGATCAGGCTTACGGCGGTGATGGTCAGCCCGCGCAGCAGGCCAGGCAGGCTTTCTGATAGCAGCACATCGACAATAATCATGCGGGGAGTGGCTCCCATGGAAATGGCGGCTTCAATCACGCCTCGGTCGACCTCGCAGAGTGAACCCTGCACCAGGCGGGCGTAAAAGGCAACAGCAGCAATGGAGAGGGGAACAGAGGCAGCCACCGGACCGATGGTCGTTCCGATGAGCTTTTGGGTGACCGGTAAAACCAGTACCAGTAAAATGACAAAAGGAGTCGAGCGGATAATGTTCACTGTTAAGTCGCCCAGTACATTGACAAAACGGTTCTCGGCGAACAAGCCCTTGTCGGTGACATAAAGGAGCAGGCCTAAAGGAATTCCTAGCAGCAGGGATAGTGCCAGAGACACACCCACCATGAAAAAAGTTTCGCCGAAAGCTTTGGATAAATCGGCAAATAAACTGACCCAGTCAATGCTAGCCATGATATACCTCCACCTGATCGACTTTGGTGCGGATATACTCAATGGCCTGATCGACATCCGCTTGTTCCCCAATGGCATTAACCAACAGGATTCCCAAAGGCTGATCATTAATATACTCAATTTTTCCGTGCAAAATGTTCAATTTGACCGGAAAGCGCTGGGCCGTGTCGGACAATACCGGATCTTCGGCTTTGTCGCCACGGTACACGATTTTAAATATTTTTCCGCGGGTATCCTGCAGCAGCCGCTGCGGCAAATCCAGATCATAAGAATGGGCCACCAGCTGCTGGGTGAAGGAATGCTGGGGCTTGGAGAAGATATCTAAGACACTGCCTGTTTCTACAACCTTGCCTTTGCTCATAACGGCCACCCGGTCACAAATCTTTTTGATGACGGCCATTTCGTGGGTGATAAGCACCATAGTAATGCCGGTTTGCTTATTGATATTTTTCAGCAGTTCCAGAATGGAATTGGTGGTCTCCAAATCCAAGGCCGAGGTAGGTTCGTCGCAAAGCAATATGTTTGGTTTATTGGCCAGCGCACGGGCAATTCCGACACGCTGCTTTTGCCCGCCGCTGAGCTGAGCGGGGTAATGATCCCGGCGGTCGCTTAAGCTTACCAGTTCCAGCAGTTCTTTGACCCGCTCGGCGATCAGGGCTTTATCGGCGTTAGCGGCTTTCATGGCGAAGGCGATATTTTCGTAGACGGTTTTCGTGTGGATCAGGTTGAAATGCTGAAAGATCATTCCGGTTTGAGTTCTGATTTTTCTTAAATCGTCTCCTGTATAATCGGTGATATCATGCCCGTCAATGAGGATTCTGCCTTCGGTGGGGGGCTGGAGCAGGTTAATAGTACGGAGCAGGGTGCTTTTCCCTGCTCCGCTTGTCCCGACAATCCCGAAAATTTCACCTTTATTGATGTGCAGCGAAGTATCGCTGACCGCTGCAAAAGTCTGATCTTTGGCAGCAAATGTCACGGTTATGTTTTGTAAAGCAATCATCGGAACGGCCTCCATGTTATTGAATATTCCACTTGGTTTTGTACCAATCTGGTTTTTGGAAATCTTTAAATACGTTTTTCGGATCTTCAATGGCTTTCTTGAAGTCTTCAGACTCGATGACTTCCTTAATGTCTTTTACAAACTGTTTGTCCAAATCCTCAGTACGGACGGCAACCAGGTTTTTCAATTCTTCGCTTAATTCTTCTTTAATAATCGCAGAGGAGAGCGGGATACCGGCCGCAATGGCAAAGTTTCCGTTCACTACCGACAAGGCAACACTGTCTAAAGTACGGGGCAGTTGGGCCGCTTCAACAGGGGAGACTTTCAGTCCATATGGATTTTTCTCAATATCCTTTTCAGAAGCCTTGGTGGCATCAATAGTGGATTTAAAGGTAATTAATTCGTTCTTGGCTAATAAACGAAGCGCTCGGGTCAGATTGGTCGGATCGTTGGCCAGCGTGATTTCATCGCCAGGTTTGATGGCGGCTTTCAATTCTTCGGCATTTTTAGCATTGATTTTACGGGAATAGATGCCCAGACCGGCAGTAGGAATATTGACAACAGGGGAAAGCTTCAGACCTTTATCGGCTGAGAACTTTTCCAGATAAGGACGGTGCTGGAACAAGTTTGCATCAAGCTCTTTGTTGTTAAGGGCCAGATTGGGCTGAACATAATCGCTGAATTCCTTGACTTCGACGGTATAACCCTTTTTCTCAAGGCCAGGCTTGATGGCATAGCGGATCATATCGCCATAAGGGCCAGGGGCAACCCCGAAAACCAATTTCTTGGGTTGAGACTGACTGGTGGATGGGGCAGACTGGCAGCCTGCCAAAAGACCGATAAAGACGGTCAGCATAAGTGCGGCGATGAGACGAAGATGCTTTTTCATCATGATTCCTCCATTTTTTTATTTGTTTTTGTCATGTCACGGGGTTGAACGTTTTCTTAAGTGGTTGATCGAATAGCGGGTGATGCAATAACCTCCTTAATATAGAAAGGTCATATGAAGCTCTATTTTTTAGTGATCGGATCAGCGAGTTCATCGATTCCAGCTACTTTTGCAGCTGCGGCAGCATATTTCTCCCATGGCTCCAGCGCCCGGACTACGAGTTTGGCTCCATCCGGCGAGCCGCCGCCATGCATGCAGCCTGGAACGCCTCCACCGATAGTCAGCCATTCGACCAGACGGGCCGTTTTGGCGCGAGTTTCTCCGTCGGCTCCGGCGGTTAGGGCATTCAGCAAATCCTGACCATACTGGGGGGACTGAAAATCCTGATAGGAGGGAAAACAGCCTGTTTCCGCGATACCGCCACTGATGTCCTGGGCTAGCAGCTTTGTCTCGTAAGGCAGTTTGGCCACTTGCGTTTTATTGACATGGGCCAGTAGGGAATCCGGCAGCCAGACGCCGGACGGGTGCTGATGTCCCAGCAATACCGAACCCAGGCCCAGTCCAAATGTCACCTCATTATTGATCGCCATTTGGTTTAATTTATCCTGAAAAGTTTTGCGGGCCAGACCGTTAGCGCGTGCCATATTGATGGCGGCACCGATGAGAACATCCCCCTGTCCGGCAACGCAAGCGCCGATAGCCGCCCGGTAAATGGCTGTGAAATATTCAATGAATTTTCCGCTGTAGGCAAATTCGCCTTGCAAAAAGATTCGCTCATTCGGGACAAACACGTCATCAAACAGCAGATAAGCCTGAGTGATTGCGCCGGCCTTGGGTGAATCCCATCCTTCTTCTTCATCTCTGGTATCGCTTGGCCGGCGTGTTTCAACAATGGTCAGGCCTTCAACATCACGCGGTACGGCAAAAGCAACGGCAAAATCCTTGTCGACCTCTCCATAACCGTTTCCAGGTACGCAAATAATTTCATGGGCAGCGGCAACCCCGCAAATTTGAGCCTTGTAGCCCCGGACAACAATGCCATCCGGACGCACCTGGCTGATATGCAGGTTGGTATCCGGATTAGACTGCTGCGACGGTTTTAACGTGCGGTTGCCTTTGGCATCGGTGATGGCACCGGCGACTGTAAGCGCTTGGTCTTCTATGTAATATAAAAAGTTTTTCAGACGGTCATGATAGCCTGTTCCCAATGCAGCATCTACTTCATAGGTGACAGCCCACAGCGCATTGGCAATGGTCCAGCCCGTGCAGGTCGCTCCCTGGCAGGTGCCGGTTTTAGTAAACTGGGCGCGTTTCATGCGGATGTTGCCGATGATATCTTCAGGGCTTTTCATTAATGTGTTCCAGCGATGGGCTTTTTTATTGGTCAGATGCGAGGTGTTGGTAAAAATACTGGCTTGTTCGTCATCAAAGGCTGCGTCATAGGAAAGTGCGACTGATTGGATATGCAGCTTGGTTGCCGGATGTGTCGTCACATCCTCGATCAACTGGCCCCATTTATACATGTTGGGCCGTAAGCGCTTTAAGCTTTGAATATATTCGGTACCGTTTTTTAGTGTCATGATGGTCTCCTTAGCTCCAGATATTTTTACGATTGTCCAATACCCTTTTGGCCTTATGGGTAGCCCTTGGCAAGGTATCGGGCTCAAGAATTTCGATTTTGGCCGATAGGCCCACCGTGCTTTTGATGGCTTTATTTAAGCGGGCAGCCAGGCTGTCTTTAGCATGAGCCAAACCGCTTTCAACCTGAATGGTCAGTTCGTCCAGATGATTGATCCGGTCGACGACCAGGCTGTATTCTCCGGTAAAATCGGAATCCTTGCGAACAATGGCTTCAATGTCGCTGGGGAATACGTTTACGCCTTTGATGATAAGCATATCATCCAGGCGGCCATGAATACCGTGCAGTCTTAACGCGGTGCGACCGCAGCTACATGGCTCTGTTGTGTAGGAAACAATATCGCCGGTACGGAAGCGAATGAGCGGGCGGGCTGATTTTTTTAAGGTGGTTAAGACCAGTTCGCCTCTTTCTCCTTCGGCAACCGGCTCACCGGTATCCGGATGTAACACTTCGGTTAGAATGTGATCCTCGGCCCAGTGCAAACCGTCCTTTGCGGTGCACATGCCTGCGCAGGAGCCAAAGATATCCGAAAGGCCGTAATAGTCATAAACATCGGCGCCCCAAAGCTGTTCGATGTTTTTGCGGGTCTCGGGGATGGAGCCGCCCGGCTCGCCGGCTACGAATATTTTTTGCACAGACAGTTCTTTGGCCGGATCAATGCCTTCTTTACGGGCTGTTTCACCAAGATACCAGGCATAGGAAGGGGTTGTCCAAATGGCGGTTACACCGAATTGGCGGATGAGTGCCAGCAATCTTTCCGAGGGCACTGTTCCGGCGTGAATGGATAACGCCCCGACCTTTTGGGCGCCCAGCACGCAGGGTCCGCCGACAAACAAGGAGAAGTTGAGTGCATGGCAATAGCGGTCTGTCGGCCGCAGCCCGCTGGAGAAAAACTGTCTGGCCTCATAGTCGATCCAGTCTTCGAAATCCTGAGCCGTAAAGGGTGAGGCTGTCGGTACGCCGGTCGAGCCGCTGGAAGTGGAGATATAGACGATTTCTTGTTCGGGTACGGCGACAATATCACCGAATGGGGGGACGAGTTCTTGCCGTTCGCGCAGGATGATTTTATTCATGGTTGGGAAATGTTGAATATCGGCCAGGGTTTTGACTTTTTCCGGCCGCAGTCCAGCTTGGTCAAACACGCTGCGGTAATAGGGCGATCCTTCATAAGCAGCCTGCAGATGCTTTTTTAGGAGTTGGAGCTTTAATGCCTCCCATTCCTGACGAGTCTGTGTCTCTAATTGCTGGTCCCAAAAATTGGCGGTATGATGAGTCATGTGATTTTCTCCTTATCTTGGTAGTTTGGAAAGGCTCTAAACATAGGATTTTTAAGAACGCAAAAAGGCCGGACAAATTAGTTTACCTAATTTGTCCGGCCTTCAGATTTCTGATCAGCACGTGTAATGGTTACATTTTATTTTAAAAATCGACAGGTGTCAACAAAAATCTGTAACAGTTTGTTTTTATTTTCGGCAGGATCATCTGTGTGTTGTTTTAGTCTTCAAGCAGAAAGGATGTATCTAAGAAAGCTGGGATTATCACGCCTGAAAGTCTGCAAGATTATGATGCCAAGCCGTGGCCGCTGTAGAAAGAACCTTTCGTAATAGGAGGTTTTTGATTTTTATTCCAGAATAAGGAAATTAAAGCTGTTTAAATCAATTTGCTCAAATGGAGAAAGTAAAAATGTTTAAAGTGATACAAAGTTTAACTGTATATCAATATATCAAGCAATTAGTATTTCGATATAAAGATGACGATTTGGCGGCTATGAGTGCCCAGGTGTCCTATTATTTAATATTAGCTTTTTTCCCTTTTCTATTTTTTCTGATCAATCTATTGAGTTTTACTCCTATTCCCAATCGATTGTTAACTTCGAATCTCAGTCTAATTCTTCCTCAGGGTTCGGCTCTTGTGGTTAATAATATCTTAGTACAGACGCTGGAAGCTAAAAGTACGACTATTTTAGTTTTAGGGATGCTCGGAAGTCTTTGGGCAGCTTCTCGCGGAATGGCGGCTATAATAAGAGGCCTTAATCATTCCTATGGTGTAAAAGAAAATCGAAGCTTCATTAAGCTTATCATTATAGCACTTATGTCGGTAATCGGCTTGACCGGAATCATCATATCTTCATTTTTTATGTTAGTATTAGGGCGGATTATTGGGTCTTATATATTTGATTTAGTTGGAGCCAAAACATTATTCTATACCGTCTGGACATTTTTAAGATACGCCCTTTCGCTTATCTTAATGATCGTCACCTTTTATTTAATGTATCGATATTTACCTAATAGACGTTTGAATTTCAATAATATTATCGTGGGTACTTTGTTTACAACGTTTGGCTGGATCTTGGGTTCTTTAGTGTTTTCTTTCTACATCAATCACTTTGGCAGTTATGAATTAATTTATGGGAGTTTAGGTGGGGTTTTTGCTCTCATCGTCTGGTTATACATTAGTACGTTAATATTTCTACTTGGCGGTGAACTAAACGTAATTAGCAGCAATTTGGAGAAGAAGGATAAGCGTTAAGTTGCTATGGTGCGAAGGTGTTTTAAAGCAACAATGGGTAGTTGTTCTTGTTCGACATGGGGTATTTTGTAATGCTTGGATGTCGGCTATGGAGCCATTTTAGTTAATATGTTTTAAAATACCATTGAAGATGCTTTCGATATTCGGGCCGTAACCTTGGTAGAGGTAATTCGCTACTTGAAAGTTGCCGATTCAGCTGCTTACGGCTCTTCGTAGGAGGCATTCTATTGCATATCCTAAATCTTCAAAAGACGACATAATTATGCAGGAATTCTTTTAAATAACGCGAATATCATCTTAAAAGTATAAGGTGGCAAACCTTCTGAAAAGAAGCGACGCAAAGCTATGGGTCTAAGGATGGTTGTTTCCGTCTATGATTGCCTGGTTGCATGTTAGTGTTTCGTGCAGCCAGGCAATTTTTATCTAAAACCTTATAGTTAATTTTGAGGAATTGAATTCTTTGAAGAATTGTGCCAGTGGTCAAGGCCTTTTGTATAAGTGACTAAACACAATGTAATTTGGCTGCTAATTCTGCTTGGTGTTGTTAAGTTTTTACCCGAATTTTGAATAAAGGACATTCAGGAAGAGGTTTATAACATATAGCGCAAATATGCTAAAAGACATAGGTGCCCGCTTTTCAGGACAGAAGTGAAATAAAGCGATGGATCTAAGGGTGTTTCGTCTATGATACCTGGTTGCATTTAAATGTAAAGTAACAAATGCAGCCAGGTAATTTTTATCGGAATAATAGTAGTTATGTCATAAAACTATTCGGTTAAAAAGTTTCTCCGGAAAGAGTTAGGTACAAGTTCCAGTAACAGATAACCATCTGCAGTTTTTCAAGAGATACTTTCAGGGCGGTGAATATTCAAGTGAAAAAGTCTTACATAGTATTGGTTGCGATGGTCACGGCAATCGGTATATCTGATAAGGTTGGAAACGTAGCGTATGCTTCAACTGTGCTTAAAGCTGAGAATAGTTTTGCGGCTGTGGAAAAAGATCAATTAAACGCTAATTTTGCCTATGAGATGGCTCAGATCACAGCAAAAGTTATTGCCGTCCCAACCACAAATACCGATAAGTTTAAGGTCGAATTTACTTATGCAATGGCACAAGCTACAGCAAAAATGCTGCCACTGATACCTAGCAGCAAAAGCAAAGAGTTTAGCTATGAGATGGCCCAAATCACAACAAAAATCATTAATGCGCCGAATTTGGATGTTGAGAATGCCAAGGCAGAGTTTGCTTATAAAATGGCCCTGCTTACAACTCAGATCATAACGAATGAAGATCCTGTTACCAGCAAATCACTTGCTGGTTCTAATCAATCCGGTATGCTGCGAAACAATGCTGATATTGAAACAACCGGAATAGCAAAACTGAATTCCACAACGGCTGTAGAGCCAAAAGCAAGTGCTCCTCCAGCAGATCTTGCTCCTGAAACCTATGCGGGCTTGATTGAGGAATTGACGCATGTGGGTGATCGTAGCAAGCAACAAGACAACAAAGTCAATATTGATGGAGAACTTCGTGCTCATTATGCCATCAATAATGGGTCTGGTCCATTAGACAGGGATTCAACCGGCATTCGAGCCCGCCTCGCTTTTGACACCGCATTGAAACAAGATTGGCGTGCCTATGGGATGTTTGAGGGACAAAGGAATATATCGAATTATAATAATGAATTTAATTTTTCACGGTTTTATGTTGCTGGAAGATCAGGCACAAGCATGTTAACTGCTGGATCTTTTGGCTATCTGATGGCAGGAGGAAATATCTATGACAGCGATTTTGCCGGCATTCGGGCTGTATTTAATGGCCCGGTGAAGTATACGGCTAGTTATGGGAAAACCGATGAAACAAAAGAAACTGCGATTATTGCGGCACGCTATGAAGATTATGATTATGATGTGGAAGCCGCCATTTATCATTATCGGATGTCTGATGGTTTATACAATACCATTCGTACTCTGGGCGGAACCTATAATTTCAGTAATTTTGGTATAGGGGCTATGGTATTGGATTCTAGTTTGAAAGATAGCAAAGGGGCTAGTACAGGGTATGTGTTTCATTTAAACTATGGTGATTTAAAAACATGGCGGCCAGGTACTTATGGGGTCTTTGCAAAATATTATAATCAGCCGAGAGGAACCTACATTGTCCATGGAATGAATGGAAAGGGTGGATCAATGCAAGGATTCAAAGGCTTTGGACTAGGAATGAACTATACACTTGCCGAGAACTTTGTTGCAGGTATTGAATATTACGATTTAAAAGACCACATTACCGGAGGGACGTCCACAACCTGGTGGAATCAACTGACTTATTATTTTTAAGAAGCGGGTGAATGATAATGAATTTAGCAGTATTTGAAAGTATAAAGGATAAAAGTGAATATTTAGCGGTCGTAGGACTGGGGTATGTGGGTCTAACGGTTGCTGTCGCCTTTGCCGATCAAGTCAAAACGCTGGGATTTGATATTGATGAAGGGAAAATTGCTGACTACAAGCAGGGGATTGACCGTACTCAGGAGATCGGAAGCGAGAAACTCAGCAGTACTTCGTTGGAATTTACAACTGATCCGGCAAGGCTTAGAGAAGCCAAAGTCATCATTGTTGCTGTGCCAACGCCGGTCAATAGTGATAAGACACCCAATTTAAATCCTGTGATCAATGTTAGTGCATTAATTGGCCGCAATTTAACGCGCGGTACCATTGTTGTATTTGAATCTACGGTGTATCCCGGTGTTACCGAAGAAGTCTGCTTGCCGATTTTAGAGCAGGAATCCGGGCTGAAATGCGGGGTGGACTTTAAAGTCGGCTATTCTCCCGAGCGAATTAACCCTGGTGATAAAATCCATAAGCTTGAAAATATTCGGAAGATTGTATCTGGAGTCGATGACGAAGCTGTTGCCAATATTGCAGCAATTTATGAACTTATTATTCATGCCGGTGTTTATCAGGCTCCGAGTATCAAAGTAGCAGAAGCGGCTAAGCTGGCTGAAAATGCTCAGCGTGATATTAACATCGCTTTTATGAACGAACTCTCGATGGTATTCGATCGTGTGGGAATCAATACCAAAGAAGTCGTTGATGCCATGAATATTAAATGGAACGCATTAGGCTTTTATCCAGGTTTGGTTGGCGGCCATTGCATTGGTATAGATCCATACTATTTTATTTATCAAGCCGAACGGCTGGGCTATCATTCGCAGATTATGGCCGCCGGCCGTAAGATTAACGACAATATGGCCGTGTTTGTCAGCGATAATTTAATTAAAAGAATGATTCAGGCGGATATTAACGTTAAACACGCCAATATCTATATTATGGGAATAACGTTTAAAGAAGATTGTCCGGATATGCGAAACTCTAAAGCGGTGGATGTTTGTAAGCAACTGGCTACCTATGGCATTAACGTCAAAGTGGTCGATCCGGTTGTCAATGAAAAGGAATTCAAAGCAGAATTTGGTGTCGAGCCTGTAGCATTAAGCGCAGTTCAAGATGCCGACTGTTTGGTATTTCTGGTTGCTCATCAACAATTTAAAGCTTTACAATCCGCCGATTTAGTGAAGATGTTTAAGCCTAGGCAAAAGCAGTCCAAACATGTTTTGCTGGATATTAAGAATATCTTTGACCATAAGAGCCTCAAAGAACAAGGTTATTATTATTGGAGCCTTTGATCGGGAAGGAGGGATGTTATGAAACGTTGGGTAATTTCATTGTTATTGATTATCATCTGTCTTGTCGGCGTGATGCTAACCAAAAATTTTTTATCAACGCCAACAGGACGTGATGCTCAAAATATTACCGACGGCAGGAGTTCCTACAATGCGGATGTGGAGATTGCTCAAGCACTAACGCAGTTAAAAAACAGTCAGGAGAAAGCAGGCGTTATTACCCGCGATAGCAGACAACAGCAGCAAATTGCTCTGACTTTTGATGGTTTAACAGATCGTACGACCATCCAGCAAATTTTGGATTTGCTGGCGAAATATCAGGCTAAGGCGACGTTTTTTGTTGATGGAATGCAAGCTGCCGAAGATCCGCAAACCGTTGTAAATATCAAAAAAGCCGGTCATAAAATTGAAAACTATACGTTAGTGGGTTTGACTCACATGGAGACACTGCCGATAGAGCGAGTCGTAACCGATTTTTGCCGGGCTCAAAAAATTATAAAAGTCACCACTGATCAAGGACCTAATTTCCTTAAATGCAATGAGACCGTCTATACTGATCAATTGTTACAAGTCGCTAAGGCTGCCGGTTTTAACAGCGTAGTGAAGAGTGATGTTTTTTTTACTAGCAAGCAGCTCAATTCCCAACAGGCGGCAGCGGCAGCTGTTAGCAGCATTAAGCCAGGCAGTATTATTTCGCTTAAGCTGAAAGCGAATGTTGATCCGATTCAGTATGAGCAGGGCCAAACCGATAAAAAGCCGGCAGTTGACAAGCAACCGGGTTTAAAAGTCCTACCCGCACCGGTAGAAACTGGTGAAAAGGAAATTGTTATTGCAATTGAAAACCTCCTACTTACTTTAAAAAAGGCTAATCTAGCAACAGTCTATGTGGAAGATTTTGCAGCAAGCAGTAAGCTTCCCAGGAGTATTCAAACAACTCGTCATGAGACACAAACCGTTTCAAGCGTTTTAACTGGCTACGTTGCCTTGATATTTGAGCAGATCGAGTCCTTATTCAGTATCCGGACTGCTCATGCGGCTGAGGCGGTGACGGATCATGCGCAGGAAATTAAAGTGATTTCAACAATTGAGCCAGCGCTTTCGTTTACCTTCGGAGGGCTAGCCAATGAGGCAGTGGTAAACGACGTTCTGGATCGATTGCATCGTCTTGGGATTAAAGCGACATTTTTTGTGGCTGAAGTAGAAATGCAGCGTTATCCAGGGACACTACGCAAAATCATTGGTCATGGTCATGAAATCGGTATTGCTATTAGGCCGAAAGAAGGCGAGACGGCCGAGGAAACCCGCGACATGATTCTTCGCTGCCGTAAGAACCTGCAAGAGCAGTTTGGGGTGGCAGTTAATTTAGTTAAACAACCATGGGGCACGGTTACTGATTCTGCAAAAGAAGCAGTGGCTGCTACAGGCTGCAAGCTGATTGGTCAGGCTGTCAATATTGTTCAAAGCAAACACAAAGATTATACTTCCGCCGACCAGGTTATGGCTGAGATATTTGGCAAATCGGTGGTTTCGCTGGCGCGCGGTCAAATCATTCATTTCCGCATGGATTATTATACAAATGATAGCTTGCTGGGGGCATTACTGGAAGCTGTTAAATTACAAAAGGTTGACAATATTGCTTATGCTACTACTTTTGACAACCCGGTCAATAACCCGAAGAATAGATCACAGTATGTGATTAAGCCTGTTGGCGAGGTTCTCAGTCATACGCAATTGCTGTATCAATATCCGGTTGATTTGGCAAAAGTTCCAGCTCGGTTGAGGCAGGATTCACGGATTAAAGTTGGTCAGCACGATTTTTTGAACGAACTTTCTCACCGCTATATTGGCAATGCTGATGTTACTTATGAAGACCGTATGCTTGGTTTTTCCAAGATGGAAGCCCGTCGGCTTGATACCAGCGGACTCATCCGTACTAAAGAGAATGTTATTTTTCTTACGTTTGATGATTGGGGAACCGATGCAGCAATCAATAAAATTTTGTATGTTTTGCGCAAACATCACGTATCAGGAACATTTTTTATCCTGACTAACCATGTACTCAATAATCCTAATTTGCTTCGGGCTATTACCATGGAAGGCCATGAAATCGGCGCCCATTCTGATAAACACAAGCCTATGGTGATACGGGATAATCAAACAGGCAAACAAGTAGCTACTCAGAATCAAGAAGAGTATGCTCAGGAACTGGCGACATCCTACCAAAAACTGTTGTCTGTTGCCGGCGATGTAACCGTCAATGGTAAACCTGCTCTGACTAAATTTTTCCGGCCGCCAACACTGGCCATTAGTAAGATGGGTGCGGAAGCATTATTTGAGACAGGTTATGAGTATATTATTTCAGGTTCGTGCAGCACCTATGATTATAAAGCTGCCAGTGTTCCTCAGCTTGTGAGGACCATGAAAGCCGGTATTTATACCAAAACTGGGGAAGTACAAAAAGGGGCGGTCTTGGTCATGCATATGGGAGATGCCGTTGTTTATACACCTTTGGCTTTAGATATCTTACTGACGGCTAATGAAGCCAAACCCGATTCTGACCCTTCTAAGTTTAAGGTGGGTAGACTCTCTGATTATTTAGTCGATGGATATTCACAAATGCAGGGGAAAAATCCGTAAATTCTAGCTGTGGATAAGTTTAGATGCACCAGACTGTGTCGTTTGATACAGGACAAGAGGCTGCTTTAGCTAGCGGTGCAGAAAGGGCAGGAAAGTGGATGATGAATAAGCTGTTTCAGCAGGAAATAAAAGAAGAAGAAACCGACATTTTGCTTGTTGACAAGCCTGATCGCAGGCTGCTTTCGAACGTGCCCGATAAAGAAGGCCTGCGTACCAATATCGACCGGCGTCGGGTAAAAGGCAATGAGGATGAGTTCGCCAGTTTGATTGAACATGAAAAAATGGGCAAACGCTATTTAGTGGATTATGCTGTTGAGATTCAATATGTTACTGATGATAAGACGGTAAAATGCCATGGCAAGGGTGTTGATATCTCAACGACCGGTATGTTGCTGGAAGTATCACCAGAGATTGCCCGGGATTTGAGCCGGGCAGTAGGAATCCAGCTTAAGTTTGTCATTGCACCTGGCACTATGCCGGAAGGCTATGAGATGAGTGTGAATGTTGGGGCTAAGTATATCCGTTCTGCCCAGAATGTTACTGGGGAAACTGTGTGCGGAGTCACGTTTTTACAATCACTGGCTCAATACGCAGCGAAAAAGAAAAACTGGTATATGCTATCGGCTGCCTCTTTGTTTCTGTTCTTTATTACCGCTTGTATTTTGCTCATGCGGGCGGAAAGCGTTCTGTACTTTAAATTCAATAAGGCTTTATATCTCTATAGCATTATCGCGGCAACTTTTTTGCTCACTCGTTATCTGTTTGGCTCTTTTTACCGCCCTGTTCCCATTGATAAGGACTTTACTCCGGGAGTCACGATCATTATTCCTTGTTTTAACGAAGAAGAATGGATTCAAAAAACGATTGCTGGCTGCGTCAATCAGGATTATCCAATTGATAAGCTGGAAGTTATTGTAGTCGATGACAGTTCGACAGATCAATCGTTTGCAAAAATTCAGCAGTTTGCTGATGAACTAAAAATCCGTGAAGCGCGCTATGAGATTTCCACCAGGCTGCATTATGTCCGGCAGGAGCAAAATGCCGGTAAACGTGAGGCGTTGGCCAGAGGGACTTTGATGGCAAAGCATGAATTGGTAGTCTTTGTGGACTCAGACAGCTTTTTAGATCCTTTTGCTATTCGCAATCTTGTTCAGCCATTTAAAGACAATCAGATGGGTGGAGTATCTGGGCGAACTGATGTTGCCAATACTTACACCAATGCTCTTACCAAAATGCAGGCTGTGCGCTATTATATTGCCTTTCGGATTATGAAAGCGGCTGAAAGTTATTTTGATGCCGTTACCTGTTTATCCGGACCACTTTCCTGTTATCGCAAAGATCTAGTTCTTCAATTCATGGAGCCCTGGTTAAGCCAAACATTTCTGGGCGAGAAGGCAACGTTTGGTGATGATCGCAGTATGACCAACTTTATCCTGCGAAAACATCGGACTGGTTATCAGGATACGGCAATCTGTAATACCATTGTGCCAAACAATCATCGAATTTTTTTGAAGCAGCAAATGCGTTGGAAGCGCTCGTGGTTGAGGGAATCACTTATTGCAGCCAGCTTCATGTGGAAAAAAGAACCGTTTATGGCACTGTCTTTTTATATGGGGGTACTGGTGCCGCTGTTGGCTCCAATTATCGTACTGTATAATTTGCTTTATATCCCGATCACGCACCGGGTATTTCCAATTACCTTTATCATTGGCATTGCATTAATGGCACTGTTGATGAGTATGACGCAGTTACTGCTCAGAAAAAGTTCAACTTGGATCTATGGATTATGGTTTTGCTTGTATTACGAAGCGGTACTGCTTTGGCAAATGCCCATTGCCTGGGTTACATTCTGGAAAACGACCTGGGGTACACGAATGACACCGGCTGATCTCCTGGAAGCATTAAAAAAGAATCGTGGAAAGCAAACGGGGGCATAAGCGGATGACAATATCAAATGAACAATTTACTGCTCGTAAAGATCGGAAAAAGCGGATTCGCACCGTGCTGCAACTGATCATCCTCTTTGCAGTCCTTGCGGTTGGTATATCGGTCTATTTTACGTTAAAATCCTATACCCCTTATACCCAAGCCACTACCAAGATTTCCGGCGATAAAGGATTTATTGCGCTGGCTTATTTTGGTGTTGAAAGAACGGGCAATCAAAACCTGATTGGTGTTGGCCGGCTGCGTGCGCACTTGCAAGCGTTAAAAGATTTAGGGTATGTTACCGTTACACAGGAGGATATTTTAAATTACTATCAATTGGGTAAAGCCTTGCCGGAAAAATCCTTGTTTCTTATTTTTGAAGACGGCAGACGCGATACAGCGATTTTTTCGCAAAAAATTTTGGAAGACTTGAACTTTAAGGCCACGATGTTGACTTATCCGGAAAAGTTCGAGAAAAAGGACCCAAAATTTTTAATGCCTAAAGAATTAACAGAACTAGAAAAAACAACTTTTTGGGAAATGGGTACTAATGGCTACCGGCTGGCCTTTATTAATGTGTTTGATCGGTATGACAATTATCTCGGCGAATTAGATCCACTCGAACATGCAAATGTTGCGCCTTATTTAGGACGAAAATATAATCATTATCTCATGGATTATATTCGGGACGAGTATGGCATTCCAAAAGAAAGTTATAGCAGGATGAAAGACCGGATTACTTATGATTACCAGACGTTGCAGTCCGTTTATAACAAATCGCTTGGCTATGTGCCCGGTATGTATATTTTAATGCACTCCAATACCGGCAGTTTTGGTAATAATGATAAAGTTAGTGCCGTGAATGCATACTGGATAAATGAATTATTTAAAATGAATTTTAACCGGGAAGGGTTTTGTTTCAACCAACGAAATAGCAGTATTTATGACTTAACCAGGATGCAGCCGCAAGCCTATTGGTATACCAACCATTTGCTTATGCGGATCAAGTATGATATTAATCAGGAACTGGAATTTGTCAGAGGCGATCTTGAAAAGCAAAAGGCTTGGGACAATCTCAAAGGCGCTGCCGAATTTCAGGAGGAAACCATTATCCTGACCTCTTTGCCTAAAGACAAAGGCTTATTACGGTTAAAGAACAGCAATGACTTTGATGATGTTAAGCTTTCAGTCAGCATGAAAGGCAATAAACTGGGTTTACAGAAAGTCTACCTAAGAGCCGATGAAGCCTTAACCCGGTTTTTAGCTGTTACTATTTTTAACAATATTCTCACTATCAGCGAAAAAAATGGCGGTGCTGAAAGCGAACTGTTTCAACTGAACTTAGATAAGCATGACGGTAAAGTCAGTTTATCTATTCCTGAGGATAAAAAAGCGGCTGAAATTCGTGAACTGGAAACGTTTATCAAATATGCTGATTCCGCTGAGCAGGCCAGGCTTTATGCGGAACGGTTAAAAGCTAAAACCACCGAAAATGCTCCTGGCGTGGCACAAGGTGCAGCGGAATATATTCAAGATATTAGCGTGCATGCCAAAGGAGACCGCCAGGTCTATCTGGAGCTCAGAGGGAATAAGCTTGCTGTCAGTATTGATGGCAAAGCAGTTGCCAGTGATTTGTCTGTTCATGATACCAAAGCGGGGGCGGTCTACCTGGAAGCAGCATGGGGTGGTTATGGCTGGAGCCAACGAAATTTGGCGGACGATGTTTATGATGGTGTCTTTGAGAAACTGATCATCACTGAAAATACCGGTGCAGAAAAAGAAAAAGTGCTATTTGACAGCAGGCCGCAAGGAATTGAGGCCGTTACACTGCGTGTGAAGCAGCTCTGGTCGGCGCTCATCGACTGGTTTGTTACTAATTTATAATGATTAAGGAGGTGGGCGGCATGCGAAACTCTTTTAGCACAGTTTTCAAGGCAGCGATTATTGCAATGGCTGTTGTCATCTTAACAGGCTGTAATTATACTAGTCAGTTTGCGGCCCATGCCGGTGTAAAAGATGGCACTAAACGGGCGGCATGGCTGGCTTACTGGGATTTAGATGCAGGCGAAAAAGATTTGGCTGAAATTGGGTCTAAACTTAGTAAACTTTCATATTTTGGCGCCTATTTCGATAAAGATGACCGGCTGTTTGTGCCGGCAGATTTAAGTGAGCGCAGGCTTGCGCAAAAAAAGAAAAAAGTGCGCTATGAGACCTATCTCACATTTGTCAATGACAAGCAAAATCCCGATGGATCGGTGGTCATGAAAGACATCGAGGTTCTGCGCCGCATGTTTGTCAATGATACTGCGATGGATCAGCATATTGACGAAATCATTGAGCTGACGCTGCAGGGAGGTTATGACGGCATTGAAATGGACTACGAGCGAATCTGGAAAGATGCAGCAATAGGCAAGGAATTTCTACATTTTTCAGATAAGCTATATGAAAAAGCCCGCAAAAACAATTTAAAATTAAGAATTGTTCTTGAACCAAGCACCCCGTTTTCTTCGCTTGCCTTTATTAAGGGGCCGGAATATGTCGTGATGGCTTATAATTATTATGGCTTGCATAGCCCTCCGGGACCAAAGGCGAATAAAGAATTCATTTGTAAGCTAATAACCCGTATGGCAGTCCTGCCAGGCGAGAAGTCAGTGGCCTATTCCACCGGGGGATGCCTGTGGGGGGATAACGGTGTCAAAAAGTTCGTAACAGAAGATGAAGCCCAAGCACTTGCTATGTTGTATGGTGCTGAAACAATTAGAGATGAAGAAAGTCAATGCCTGATTTTTGATTACCAGGATAAGGGCGTTGTTTATAAAGTATGGTATGCCGATGTGAAAACGTTAAATTACTGGATAGCCATTGCTCAGGAAAAAGGGGAAACGAATATTAGTCTATGGCGGCTTGGCGGAAACTCAGCAATTCATAAACTGGAATAAGCCTAAAGTGAGGGAAGTAAGCCTGTACTCGCTGGTTGCGAGGGCGAATCTTTATTCAACTGTCTCGAATAAGATTGGCTTAGTTTTTTCCATGATTCGAACTAGTATAAAAAAACCTTCGGAAACAGTCTGTGACTGTCTTCGAAGGTTTTTTTATACTAGTGTTCCTTGGATCGTCTTCGCTGTTCAATTGGGGTATAACCACAATATGTTTTAAAGCATTGGTAGAAGCTAGATGGGCTTCTAAAGCCTGTGCTATAGGCAATCTCTAGAACATTAAGCTCTGTTTGATCAAGCAGCCTTACGGCTTCAGCCACTCGTTGCTTGGCGATATACTGCGTTGGGGTAAGCCGGGTAATCTTTTTAAAGAGTCTGTTAAAATGGCTTAAGCTTATACCAATCTGTTTGGCAACAGCAGCCATATCGATTGGTTGATTATAATTTTGATTAAATAATAGAATGGCTTTTTCTATCACGTCTTGATCTGGTTCAAAGCTAGCCATATCAGGACGGCATTTTTTGCAGGGGCGAAAACCAGCATGTAGAGCTGCTTCTGCGCTAGTAAAAAAAATGACGTTTTTACGGATGGGAGTTTTTGCTCGGCATGAAGGGCGACAAAAAATGCCAGTTGTAGTCACCCCATAGAGAAACAGCCCGTCATAGCTTTTATCACAGGTTACAACAGCTTGCCATTTCGTATGATCAGGAATGGAAACAGAAGATTTCATAGTGGCTCCTTTACCTCTTTTTGAAAACGCCTAAATACATTGTATAACACAGAAAGTCCTAAATCCTCCAGAATTTTGACAAGTAATTTTTTACATTATTTTTAAGCTAATTAGGCATACAGGTCATTTTAAAAGCATAACTTAGAAAACGGAAACTAAATCCTAGTATATTAAAAGGTGGAGTTGTTATGCAATGTGAAGGCGCAAATAAGGACAAGTCTCAAATCCTAATTTGGATTAGCGAAAATAAGTTTGAGCAAATTATTTATAATAAAAGTTATATGCTGGCTGGTCAGAATGGATTTATGCCCATTGGCAGCACCATGATTGAGGCAAAAGATAATTTAAGAATCTTGGGCAGAGATGACATTTTAAGCGAACTTCTTTAATCGCCGAAGCGGCTTACTCTTTTATTTACAAAATGTTTACAATGCCTTAATATTGGCGCCTATCTGGGGTGATATGCTAATATTGGGGTGATTGTATGTCAGACAGGATGAAGGCCGGAAATGGTGCATACTGGAGCTTTATCATCTTGTATTTGGTTATGTTCTTCATTGAACTCTATCTTTGGGCCGATTATACAGAGTTGTTTGATTTACCCTTATCGTAGAGTGATCCAATTCATGAATCAATTTGCTGATAAGAAATAGAGTACCGTTTCTGTAGAGGTTAATCATCTTAACGAACTGCTTTGGATGGACTGAGTTTATGCACCGTGTGATTACATAAAGTGTTCTTGAAAAGATATTGACTGGTTTTGCTGTTTTATGCTAATATAACTTAAGATAAAAAAATGTACTGACTATTTTGCTGTAATAGCAATTATTCTGCTAGCTGATCATGATATAAATGAAGGCTAGGGACTGACCTTAACTGGGTCTATCCCTAGCTTTTTTTAATTTTATCGCAAAAGTGATTGTAGTCTGACTTAGAAATGACATTATCTGAGGTGAATCAATGCAATGAATATGACTAAAGAAAAAATAATAGACTATGCAAAGAATTTAGGGGCTGTGCTAGTTGGTTTTGCTCCAGCTTCACGATGGGATGATTATAATGAGGTGTCTGATCCCTATCGTCCGGCTGCTATTTGGCCGGAGGCTAAATCGGTCATTGTTTTAGGGGTGCCGGTATTATTGCCGATCTTGGAGACTACGCCCTCGATTCATTATGTCGAGCAGTATGATACCAGCAATGTTTTACTGGATCAAATTGCATATCGCTTATCGGTCTATTTGACTGAACACGATCATTCCGCAATCTTTCTGCCGCGTGATGGCTATGGTGATATTCAGATTTTGGTTAACAAGCCTGTTGCTGCCTTTAGTCATGTTTTTGCGGGAAAATATGCCGGGCTGGGATCAATTGGCTACAGTCATGTTTTGTTAAACCAGAAGTATGGTCCCCGGGTTCGCTATGTATCGGTTTTTACCAGTTTGGAATTGGAGCCTGATGAAGTACTTGAACAGGAATTGTGTACGAAATGCCAGGTTTGCCAGAAACTCTGTCCCTCACAAGCCTTTACAACCCGTGATGATCAAATTATTTCAGTGATGAATCATAAAGCTTGTGCTGAGCATCATGCTGTATTACGGGAAGAACACCGTTATCCATGTGGAATTTGCATTAAAGTTTGCCCGGTGGGGCAAGACCGGAAGGTATTTAACAGCAGCAACATCCGACTGTATCTCGAAGAAAAAGAAGCGATTACCAAAAATCCTGATGACCCAAGATATGCCCGTTGGGTTCATGTCCGACGCCATGGTTCTAATGGCGAAAGGATTGTCTGATAACTCATGTAATAAGTGGTCTCTATAGGAGGTTCCCGTTTTATTCATAAGAAGAAGTTCCGAATTATGTGCTGGTCAGGAGACAAACTGAAGGCCAAGATTCATCTGAATCAAGGCCTTTTTCTGCTCTCTCGGTCAGCACTTTTACTTATGTAATCAATCGGTAGGAAGAAGGAGGCGTTTCATACGAGTGAGTTGAGTAAGAAAGTCATTGTCGAGCAGGCCTTAGCATTAGGGGCTGAAGTCGTTGGTTTTGCACCGGCATCCAGGTGGGAAGAGTTTCGTGATTTACCTGAGGACTTTTTTCCTGACAGAGTGTGGCCAATGGCAAAAACGGTCATTGTACTGGGAGTACCTGTTTGGCTGCCGATTGTAGAAGCTGCACCAGCCCAGTTGGGACGAGAGCAGTATACCATTACAAATGAGCTGTTAGATGAAACGGCCTATCGGCTGGCTGCGTTCCTGAATCGTAAGGGGCATGCCGCTATCAACATTTGCAGGGATGGATACGGTGACTCTGATGTACTGATGCAAACACCGGTAGCTGTATTCTCACATGTTTGGGCAGCTCATTATGCCGGTCTCGGTAAGGTGGGCTGGAACCATACACTGCTTACCAAGCAGTTTGGCCCGCGGTTACGGCTGGTTTCGATTTTAACCGCGCTTGAGTTGGAAGGAGATCCGCTCATTGAAGAGGAGCTATGCACAAAATGCATGCTTTGTCAGAAGATTTGTCCGGCCAATGCGTTAGCTGGTGATCAAAAAATCCCTTACGCAGCTATGGATAAAAGAGCTTGTACGAGTAATGGCAGGCGACTGCGCAAAGCATATCGAAATCCCTGTGGTTTTTGTATCAAGGTCTGCCCAGTAGGGGCAGACCGCAAGCTTTTTCAAAGTACAAATGTGCAAAAATACTTTAAAGAGCAGGCAGTGCTTAGTCAAAATCCAGATGCGCCTGAGTATCGCTCTTGGCAGCATCTGCGTAAATACGGCGGCTATGCTTTAGAAGAGGACTTGCACGCCTCGAACACAATAACGAAAAAATAGGGGGAAAATGAAGTGATTATTTTGGGGAGAAAAATCAGTCAGGTTATTTTATTTGCCATTATTACAATGATTGGCGTGTTTATTGTTGGGTGCGGAAACAGTAAAAGTTCAGAAACTGCGGCTCAACCGGGCGCTAAAGCTGTTGTAGAATTTAAGTATCCTGATAACCCTGCCTTCGATTTATTCTATATTGCTGATGAACTGGGATATTTTAAAGACAGCGGTGTTCAGCCTAAATATGTTGGCAGAATTGCCGAAGGACAAATCATTCCATCAGTTGGAACGGGGGCAATCGATTTTGGTAATCGGCATACACCACTCGTCATCGCCGCGATTGCCAACGGATCGGATGTAAAAATTATTGCTGCGGGAACTAAATCTACCCGGGAGTCACCGCACATGAAATATTTTGTCCGTGCTGATTCACCGATCAAGGAATTAAAAGACCTGGTTGGCAAAAAAGTCGGGATTAACAGTTTTGGAGCTTGTTCCGAATATGTAACTAAAAAGCTTCTTCAAGATAACGGGTTAGAGGGTAAAGTTCAACTTGTTCAAATTCCAAATGAACAATTAGATCAGGTACTAAAACAAGGTGTTGTTGACGTATCCATCATTCATCCGCCACATTCCGGCCGTGCCGAAAAGACTCCAGAATTACGAAAGCTATTTAGTGATTATGAAATCGACAAAGGGATTAGCGGTATGAATCCTATTACCGTAAATGGAAAATTTGCCCGCGAAAATCCGGAAGCTTTGAAAACGATTGTTGGAATTCTTGCCAAAACCGCAAAATGGGTGAATGAGCATCCTCAGGAAGCACGCGAGGTTATTGCCAAACGTCTAAAAATGGATGTTAACCTAGTCGAAAACTATGGCTATTACAGCGATCAAGTCATCCCTGCACCAGAGGTCAACTATTGGATTGAGCGCTTGGAAGCAGAAGGAAAAATTAAGCCGGGGCAAGTAAAACCAGAAAACATTTATAGTAATGAATATAACCCCAACAATAAATAACCTATTAGTCACGAAAGGGGGATCAGTATGATAAAAATTGAGGCCCACAATGTCTATAAAGAATTCGATGTGAAAAATGAGGCTGGTAAGCGGGAAAAATTAGTCGTACTGGAACAGTTTGAACTGGAAGTAAAGCAGGGCGAATTTTTAGCGATACTCGGACCAAGCGGTTGTGGAAAATCATCATTTCTCAATATATTAGCCGGGCTGGATCGCCAAAATAGCGGGGATATTCTGATTGATCAGCGTTCAGTACTGGATAACGATTTTAATCGTGGAGTCGTTTTTCAAGGGTATGCACTGTTTCCTTGGCGAACAGTGCTGGAGAATGTAGCAGTCGGACTGGAAATCAGGGGCGTTAGCCGTACTGAACGGGAACGTATTGCCTATGAATATTTGACACTGGTGGGGCTCAAATCTTTTGCCAAGCGATTTCCTCATCAATTATCAGGAGGCATGAAGCAGCGCGTGGCCATTGCCAGGGTGCTGGCCTATCAGCCCGATATTCTGCTGATGGATGAGCCATTTGCAGCACTGGATGCACAAACTCGAGAGCTCCTGCAATTTGAACTATTGCGAATTTGGGAAGCTGACAAAAAAACAATTATCTTTGTGACCCATAGTATTGATGAAGCTATTCTTATGGCCGATCGGGTTGCTGTGATGACCGCACGTCCTGGGAAGGTTAAAGAAATTATCGATATTAACCTTCCTCGTCCACGTACAGGCGAAATTCGCAATTCTCCCGAGTTTGCCCAGATCAGGCAAAGAGCCTGGGAATTGATTAAAGACGAAGTGGTTCTTGCTCAAAACCTGGAAGAGAAAGAGAATCAGGCGGCAGTAAATGATAACTGGAATAAACAAGGGGATGAACAGCAACATGAGAAGGTTAGCTAGCGGTCTTAATCATTCAATAGAAAAAAGCTTGGGAATCCTGCTGCTCCTGGCGCTATGGGAAATAGTCCCCCGAGTTGGATTGGTTGATGATACGTATTTGAGTCCTCCTTCGCTTGTTTTTAGTGCCATGATTGGTCTGTTGAATTCTGGTGAGTTAGGAATTCATATACTAAGCAGCTTAAAGCGAGCTCTGGCGGGGTTGTTGCTGGCGGTGGTAGTTGGTACGGGCTTTGGATTGTTTATCGGCTCAATTAAGCGTATTGAACGGATGCTAGATTCGGTATTCCAAACCTTTCGCCAAATGTCGGCGTTTGCCTTATTTCCTGTTTTTATTTTATTCTTTGGTATTGGTGAGGTCTCTAAAACCATTATTATCTTTTGGGCATCATTATGGCCGGTATTGCTGAATACCATTAATGGTGTAAAAAACGTTGATAAGCTCTTAATTGATTCGGCTAAATCGATGGGGGCTTCACAAAGTTTTATTTTTACTAAAGTCATTTTGCCGGCAGCAGCTCCAGGCATCTTTACTGGCATTCGTTTAGGAGGTTCCTATTGTGTCATGTCACTGGTAGCTGCAGAAATGATCGGGGCTCATTCAGGATTAGGCTATCTGGTGCTTTACTCGCAGGAGACTTTCAAAATTTCTGACATGTATGCGGCTATTGTTGGTCTAGCCTTAGTCGGTCTTGGTTTAAATTACGTTCTGACCTATATTGAAAAAGTACTAACGAACTGGAAAGAGGAATCTTCAATTAATGGCTAGTTGAATAACTAAATATTTTAAATAAATGATAAGAGGATAGTCAGTTGGTTACTGATTATCCTCTTTGTTGGTGATATCCGTTAAATGATGTCTGCTTTGCTAGCTAAGGTTTTCAGATAAGCTTAATGATATATGTAATATTTCGAAGTGCGAAAGTAAACATCTGAAAAATGCTGTATGGTAAATGAAACCGGATTAGGGGCAGGTAGGAGAATATAAAATACAATTGACCAGGAGCTGTTTTTATACGTTAACAATAATTTAACAACATGGAAACATTTGGGTGCTAATTCTTACTTATAATGGAAGTAGTTCATACTTTCTTTGAGGAGGCGCTATAGATTTGAGACGAAATGCTAAGTGGTTCTGGATGTGTGGCGTGTCGGCATTGATTCTAGTAATGTTGACAGCGGCTTTACCAGCTCAGCAATTGGCTACTGCAGGGGTGGACAATGCCCACTATGGTAAAAAAGCCAAGTATGTATTCTATTTTATCGGTGATGGCATGGCGATGCCACAAGTGAATGCGACTGAAATCTACAAGGGTACGTTGGCCAATCGTGATCCAATGTACAAAGAAAAGATCAACTTTGCTGCATTCCCTTATCTTGGTATGCAGGCAACTCATTCTGCCAATACGTTTATTACTGAGTCTGCTGCTGCCGGAACGGCGCTAGCTACTGGGAATAAAACGAATAATGATGTTTTAGGTGTTGATCCAACTAAAACCATTAAGTTCAAATCTATGGCCGAAATGGCTAAGGAAAAGGGCATGAAAGTCGGCATTGTCTCCAGTGTTTCAATTGATCATGCCACACCAGCCGCTTTTTACGCCCATCAGCCAACCCGGAAAAACTATTATGAGATTGGCGTTGAACTAGCGAATAGTGGTTTTGATTACTTTGCGGGCGGCGGATTTTTGGCTCCAACAGGTCCCAATAAGGATAAGATTAGCGTATTAGAAATTGCCAAGCAGCAAGGTTATAAGATTATTAACAACCAGGCTGACTTTATGAACATTACTCCCCAGTCAGGAAAAATTATTGCTATTCAGCCTGATTTGGCAGCCGAGCAAGCCATGCAGTATGATATTGATCGGACAAGCCAGCTTTCGTTAGCCGATTTTACTCGTAAGGGCATTGAAATGCTGGATAATCCAAATGGCTTTTTCATGATGGTTGAAGGTGGTAAGATTGACTGGGCTTGTCATGCCAATGATGCGGTTACCTCTATGCGGGATGTACTGTCTCTCGAAAGTGCTGTAAATGAAGCATTAAACTTTTATGCAAAGCATCCAAATGAGACCTTAATTGTTGTAACTGGTGACCATGAGACTGGCGGCATGACCATTGGGTTTGCCGGAACTGAATACTCAACAGCTTTCAGCAAAATGAGTAAGCAAAATATTTCCTTTGAAGAGTTTGATAAAAAGATTAAAGCCTACCGCAATTTAGTTGGAACACAAGGTGCTAATTTGAATGATTGGCTGCCTGTATTGGCTGAGAATTACGGACTAACGGATTTGACTGAATATGATCGATCACGTTTGAATGCGGCACTTGCTGCCAGTATGATCGAACTTAAGCAACGATCAAAAGATGAGCATAGTTATCTGCTTTATGGTACCTATGAACCATTTTCGGTCACCATTACTCATATTCTTAATCAAAAGGCCGGGATTGGCTGGACGACCTATGCCCATAGTGGTGTAGCTGTGCCAGTCTATGCACAAGGGGTTGGCGGCGAACTTTTCCAAGGCTATTATGATAATACTGATGTTGCCAAGAAGATCATGAGTATATTGGGTGTTAAGTAATAAAGCGTGTTATAAAACTATATTAGAATTTTTGACGAGGCACTGTATTCGTATTGTTAAAAGCCTGGCATATGCCAGGCTTTTAAAGCGTTCAGCGAAAGGATGTCATGAATTTGTTTAAACTCAACCGTAATCAGATTTTTGTGATTGTGATCGCTCTGGTTTGTGGCCTATTATATGCCCTGCCTACTGGTTTTCCCGACCAAGAGGATGGCTATATTCGGAGCAAGGCATTGGTAGTGAATGTGGATGATACTTATGTTTACCAGCGCGGAGTGGTTAAAACTGGGGTGCAGAGTGTTATGCTGGAAGTGATGGATGGGCCGCTCAAAGGGCAGCAAATTGAGACTACAAACACACTCATGGGCAAATTGGAATTGGATAAAATCTTTCAAACAGGTGACCATGCGCTAGTTGTAGTAAAAGTAGAAAATGGCAGTATCTTAGTGGCGAACTTAATTGATCATTATCGGCTTGATGTTGAGGCCATGCTGTTTGGCTTGTTTGCCATTTTGCTATTCTGGTATGCGGGCTGGACTGGGGTTAAGGCCGTACTTTCCTTCGTTTTTACTATTCTGGTATTTTGGAAAGTTCTTTGGCCGTTATTTCTCAAAGGCTGGGATCCGATTATTATTTCTTTGCTGGTCGTATGTGCAATTGTGGCTTGTGTAACCTTTCTGATTGCGGGAATAAGCAGGCTTGCGCTGGTTGCCTTTTTGGGAACTATGGCCAGTGCGGTGGTGGCTTGTATGTTAGCATTGATATTTGGAAAAATGTTTAAAGTTCATGGTGCTGTTATTCCTTATGCGGAAACGCTGCTTCACGTGGGATTCAGTAATCTTGATCTGACGAAAATTTTTCTAGCTGGAATTTTTCTTGCCTCATCGGGCGCAATGATGGATGTGGCTATGGATATCGCAGTTTCAGTTGCCGAACTGATTGTTAAGAAACCAGACATTACCCGCCAGGAAGCTATTGCATCCGGAATGAAGGTAGGGAGGGCTGTGGTTGGAACCATGACTACGACATTACTGTTGGCTTATTCCGGCTCATTTACAGCATTAATGATGGTTTTCATGGCGCAAGGAACACCAGTTGTTAATATTTTAAATCTAACCTATGTAGCAGCAGAAATTCTTCATACATTGGTCGGCAGCTTAGGCGTTGTACTGGTAGCCCCACTTACCGCAATATTAGCTGGATGGTTACTGGTGCGCCAGTCCGACTCCTCGAATTCGCTGTGCCGCAATACTTAGTCATTCCTGTGTCTCACTACCCAGAAACAAATGGCAGGAGTACTTTGAAGAACTGATAATTTCAGATCAATAAATATAAAGAGGATAGTCAGCTGACCACTGATTATCCTCTTTGCCGATGATTGTGATAAAGCTTTACGAAGCGGAAAATGAAATTAGCTGAGAAAATACGTTTCAAAAACAGGAAAATATTTCAAAATATTGAAATTAATATTTATAAAGTGCTGTTTAGCAATATAATTGGATTGGGGGACAGGTACATGCATCAGGAGAGCCATAGTTCAATCCTATTTTATGAGGTTCAGCGATTTAGGCAGCTTTCTATTTGGTTAATCCTTATTTCTGTCAGTATGCTTTTCGGATTGATTTTCTATTGGCAGATTATTTTGGGTGTTCCTGTCGGGAATCGACCAGCAGCCGATTATATGGTTATCTTACTTTGGCTGGTAGGCGGAGTGGCACTGCCGGTGTTTTTCTATGTGCTAAAAATGGTAACCATTGTCGATGGTGAGAGTATTACGATACATTTCGCCCCGCTTCATAAGACCAGGATTATTTTACAGGAGATCGCGGAGCTGCGTGTCAAAAAATATGAGTTTCTGGATTATGGCGGCTACGGAATTAGAAATGGAGCCTTAAATGTCAGCGGCAATGTTGGCGTTGAGCTGGTATTTAAGAATGGAGAAAAATTGTTGATTGGATCGCAGCGTTCAAAGGAACTGGCACAAAGCATTTCTACCGCGATGATGCCTTGAATTTGCAGTAAAGAGCACGGTGAAGAAAACCTGCGTTGCGAACGACTGGCAGGTTTCTTTAGTTTTCTAAATCATGAGCGTAATATATACTTAAAATAGGCTGAAGTTGACTTATTGTAAATAAGCATTAACGATGTGCTGTGATTATGGTATGCTTACATAGTGAAGGAGGTGAACAGAATGTGATTGAGTTGCAGAGCGCGGCTTCATCACAGCTAGCCATTATGAAAACAAAAATTAAGTTCGTTGATTGGTGTATGGTATGTATGTCACTGCTGTGGCTGGCTACCATTGATTTTAAACATATGACAACCTTAAACTGGATTGCCGGCGGTTCGATCGTTGGCTATATGATACTCTATGTGATCAGGCGGATGATGCGTAAGTAAAATAATCTTATGTTAAAAGATTCATTAAAATCAGCTGATTGGGTTGGCGATTGCTGATCACATATGGTATAATAATCCTTGGGCTAGTGCCTTGTTGATTCATCATGGCAATAAGTACCAGGACAAGCATGACAGAATAGAAACGTTTATAACGACAGACTCAACGCTTAAAAAGAACCATCAGAAGCTAGACTCGTTTTTTGCTAATAAACACAGTTTGAGCAGGTCATGGACCTGCTTTATTTATTTCTCGTGACAGTATTGTAATTTGTAACCAAACGCTGAAAAATTTGTAAATTTTTGCGCATAATATTTTTTCTACAGTTTATGCTAATATTGTCGCCCAATTATTTCTACACCGAGGTGATGGGATGGATTTGACTAAGCTAAAAAAGCAACCTGTGGTTGTGGCTCTGGTTGTTGGATTTGTGCTGATTGTGATGTTTGGAGCCGGATTATCTCGGAAAGACAATGCAATTCCCAAGCAGCCTAATCCTGAAGCTGCTGCCGTTGAGCAGCCTGCACAGCCGGTTGGCCTTGCAGCAATCAAGAGTCACACTGTTCTTGAGGGTGAGACACTTGGCGGCATTGCCGAGAATTATCATATTGATGTTGACACTTTATTGGGAGCCAATCCTGATGCCAGTGAAACCCTTCATCCGGGTGATCAGTTGGTCATTTTGCCGCAAAAAGGTGTTCTGCATGCTGTAAATGATGGCGATACCTTATGGCGAATTGCAAATGTTTATGGTGTTGAAATCGCAGCGATTTTGACCGCCAATGACAAGAAGAGCGAAGGCCTGGCTCTTGGTGAAAAATTATTCATTCCTGGTGCAAAGCCAGTCGATCTTAGTGAACTGCCATCGGCTCCGGTATCTCGTTCGTCAGTCAGCCGTTTTAGCTGGCCGACCGATGGTGACATTACTTCTCCATTTGGCACACGGTGGGGCCGGATGCACTCGGGAATTGATATTGCCAATGATGTAGGAACTCCCGTTACAGCGGCTTTGGCTGGCCGGGTTACTTATGCGGGCTGGTATGCCGGTTATGGCTATACCCTGATGATTGAGCATAATAATGGTTATTCAACCTTATATGGACACTTGTCCAGTTTTTCAGTCAGTACGGGTCAATATGTTCGGGCAGGCCAAAAAATTGCTTCTATGGGGAATACCGGCTACTCAACCGGTCCGCATTTGCATTTTGAAGTCCATAAAGATGGTGAGCCAGTTAATCCGATTAATTTCTTGCCATAGAATAAAAATTAAATCTATAACCGCAATAGTCAGCAGGCTAACCTGCTGACTATTGCGGTTTTTTGCTGTTCAAGTATAAGCCGAGAAAACTGCGGTGATAATAGTTACTAAGATTCAACTTAGAGGTAACTATGGGATATGTAATTGGCTGTCTGGTGGCAGCACTTAGTTTTTTGCTGAATCGTATGCTGATCAAGCAGATCGGGCTCAAAACAGTGATTACTACTGGTCCGGTCATTGAGGAAGGAACCAAAACTCTGCTTGCCTTTTTTCTGGGAGCTGATATTTTGGCAGCTCATGTTACTTTCGGAGTGGTCGAGGCTTGCTATGACTGGTACAAAAATGGCCGAACTGGAATGAAGGCGGCACTGTTTAGCATAGGCGGACACAGCTTATTTGGCGCTGTCACTATTTTGCTGCTGTCGATAAGCGGCAGCATATGGCTGGCATTAGCTGCCGGCATTATGGCTCATATTATTTGGAATGTTACTGTTATTCGCATTTATGCGTAGCGCGAACAGGAGGCAAAAAAATGAAAATTTCTTATCATTGCGGCTGCTGCGGTGAATCAATCGCCGAGATAAAAGTAGATCAGGTGGACGAAGTCAAGCTGGGGTTTGATTGCTTGACTGGCGATGAACGTCAGGATATAATAAAAGCTGATCCTGTGACAGATACAATGTATGTAAAATCGCTGTGTGACAGCTGTATTGAGGTACTAGGATTAGCGGATGAACAACAGTTATGGACCCCAAAAACAAATTATTTGCATTAAGCAAATTAAGTGGTATGTACGGTGAAGTTTAAGCATATATAGGGCTTTAGCGATAGCTAAAGCCCCTTTTTGCATGGGTGAGGTGGAGTATGAACAAACTTTTCGAGGCGATGGCAACCGATGCTGCTTTGGTTAAGGCATTAAACAGTTTTCATGCCCAAGCGCAGCAAAATGTGGTTTACGGTTTGACGGGATCACAAAAAAGTGCAATTATTGCCGCAGCTTATGATAAAAACCCGCGGTCTACAGTCATCATTACGGGCAGTAATGATGGGCTGGAACTCTTACGGACTGATTTAAGCACACTGTTGCCGGACGTTATGGTAGTAGACTTACCTGCACTGGATATTGTCACATTTTCGGCTGCGGCGAAGAGTGTTGAATTGGCAGCCCGCAGGATGGATGTACTGGGGCGAATGGTTCGCAAGGAAAAAATTATTGTCCTGGCTACAGCCGAAGCTGCTATCCAAAAAGGTTTGTCACGGCAAGAGTTTGAAAACAATCGCTTGAATGTAGCGGTCGGACTTGAAACGACGCGAGATCAAGTCTTGGAAAACTTAGTGCGCTTTGGCTATGAACGGGTGGATCAGGTTGACAGTATAGGCCAGTTTAGTGCCAGAGGTGGTATTGTCGATGTTTTTCCGGTTAACCGGACTGCTCCGCTGCGACTAGAATTCTTTGGTGATGAAGTTGATTCGTTGCGGGAATTTGATACGGCAACGCAGCGCTCTCAGCATAATGTTGCCCAGGCCGATATATTACCGCTGACAGAGCCTGAACACAGTGGTAAGCCGGCTGTATTTTTGTCCTATTTAGCTGATCAGGCTACTGTCATTTTTGACGAACCCACTCGGATCAGAGAACAAATGGGCAAGCTGGTTAAAGAGAATCCTGACCTTAAAAAACGTTCCTTTACTTGGGCAGATATTACAACTGCTGCAAAGCATCACAATATTATTTACTTGTCATTAATGCTGCAGAAAATACCCTATACTGAGCCAAGTGATATTATTAGTGTTACGGCAAAGGGAATTGCGCCTTTTCATCGTCAAATGGATTTGGTGGTGGGGGAAATCAGCAGCCTGCTGGAACGCGGCTTTTATCCGGTACTCTTTTTGTCCAATCAGGATAAAGCTGTCTCGGTGCAGCAAAACCTGACCGAACAGGGCATAACAGCCATTTATGCCGAAACGGTCAATACGCTGGTTGCCGGCACTGTTCTGGTTACGATCGGCAGTTTGGCGGGCGGCTTTGAGCTGCCGCAGGCACGTCTGGCGATTATTACGGAAAAGGATATTTTCGGCCGTCAGAAAAAACGGCCGCGGCCGCGTGCGGCTAAAGGTCAGCAAATTACCTATTTCCGTGATATCAATCTGGGCGATTATGTCGTCCATGTCAATCATGGTATTGGTAAATATGTGGGTGTGGAAACACTCAGCGTGGCTGGTGTGCATAAGGATTACTTACACATCCGTTACGCTGGTGAAGATAAGCTGTATGTTCCGACCGATCAAGTGCATTTACTGCAAAAGTATATCGGTTCAGAGGGTGAAGCACCGCGGCTGCACAAAATGGGGGGAACCGAGTGGCTTAAAGCCAAGAGCAAGGCGAAAGCAGCTGTCGCAGATATGGCTAAGGAGCTACTGGCGTTGTATGCTGAACGTCAGATTGGCACCGGGTATGCTTTTGATCCGGATACACCCTGGCAAAAAGAATTTGAGGATGCTTTCTCGTTTGAGGAAACGCCCGATCAGCTGGCAGCCATTGCTGAAATTAAAGCAGACATGGAGAAACCGCGTCCAATGGATCGGCTGTTATGCGGTGATGTTGGTTTTGGTAAAACCGAAGTGGCAATTCGGGCTGCCTTTAAGGCGGTAATGAGCGGTAAGCAAGTAGCCGTTCTGGTACCGACTACGGTTTTGGCCCAGCAGCATTTTCAAACCTTTATGAGCCGCTTTGCCGGTTTTGGCCCAGTTGTTGATGTGGTCAGCCGTTTTCGCAGTGCAAAAGAACAAAAAGCTACTATTGCAAAAGTGACCAGCGGTCAAGTGGACGTTTTGATCGGTACCCACCGAATTCTCAATTCCGATGTCGTATTTAAAGATTTAGGACTGCTGATTGTGGATGAAGAGCAGCGTTTTGGGGTGGCTCAAAAAGAAAAATTGAAAAAATGGCGGAGCAATATCGATGTGCTTACTTTAAGCGCTACACCTATTCCGCGTACCTTACATATGTCGCTGGTCAATGCCCGTGATATGAGCATTATTGAAACGCCGCCCGAAGATCGGTTTCCAGTGCAAACCTATGTGGTGGAATATAATGAACAAATCATTCGTGATGCCATTAAGCGTGAATTAAAACGGGGCGGACAGGTTTATTTTGTCTATAACCGTGTCGAAACCATTGATAAGGTGCAGCGCCAGCTGGCGGAAATGCTGCCAGATGCTAAAATAAAAAGTGCTCATGGGCAGATGCCGGAAGAACTGCTGGAGCAAGTCATGCTGGATTTCTATGAAGGTCATGACGATGTATTGGTATGTACCAGCATCATTGAGAACGGCCTGGATGTTTCGAATGCCAATACCATTATTATTTATGATGCTGACCGTTTTGGCTTGTCGCAGCTTTATCAGATGCGCGGGCGGGTAGGGCGTTCGCATCGCATGGCGTTTGCCTATTTTACTTATCGTGCCGATAAAGTTCTGACTGAAGTGGCTGAGAAGCGTCTGCAGGCTATTAAGGAATTTGCTGAACTGGGTGCCGGTTTTAAAATTGCCATGCGCGATCTAGAAATCCGGGGTGCAGGCAATTTGCTGGGAGCCCAGCAGCATGGCCATATTGCCAGTGTCGGTTTTGAAATGTACTGTCGTTTATTAGAGGAAGCTGTTCAGGAACTGCGTACAGGCAAACATGTTGAACTCCCGGTTGAGCCAATTTTAGAATTTAATGTGGAAGCCTATCTGAGTGGCGACTATATTGGTGATGCCATGCATAAGATTGAAATATATCAACGGATTGCCGCTATCCGCAATGAAGAACATGTCAGTCAGCTATTAGATGAACTGATTGACCGTTTTGGTGATCCGCCAAAACCGGTTTTAAGCTTGCTGACTGTTGCCCGCATTAAAAATCTTGCCCGTAATTTAGGCATTCGGTCGGTTATCCAACAATTGCGTGGCATAGAAATTGTATTTGGCGATCAGCCTAATGTTAACATCAATGGAATTCTAGAACTGAAAAATCAATTTGGCAGTAATATTACCATGATCCCTGGACCACCTGAAATTATCAAGCTTCGGCTAAATAAATTATCGGAAAATAATTTACTGGAAGTTGTTTATAAAATGCTGAGAATCCTTGTAAAATAAGCGTTTTTGGCTGTTTGATAATGCTGGTAATCCATGAATAAAAATGCTTGGCGGGATATATACTATCACTGAGGCTAAATGTCAAAAACTGTAGAAAAGGGGGGATACTGGTGAAAGCGACAGGAATCGTTAGAAGAATTGATGACTTGGGTAGAGTTGTCATACCAAAAGAAATACGTAGAACACTTAGAATACGCGAAGGTGATCCACTGGAAATTTATGTAGACCGTGAAGGTGAGGTCATCCTGAAAAAATACTCCCCAGTAGGTGAATTGGGTGATTTTGCTAAGGAATACTGCGATTCTTTATATGAAGCTATTGGCCAGATCATTCTTATTGCCGACCGAGACAATGTAGTCGCTGTAGCTGGTGCTTCGAAGAAAGAGTTCTTGAACAAGCCGATAGGCTCGATAGTAGAAAAAGTAATGGAAGACCGCAAAGCCGTACTAATCAATAATCCAAGCGAGTACAAACACGGCAAAGTATGCCCGATTGACACGGATGATGATGAAGATGAAAGTTGCAAGTTTACCGCAGAAGTCATCGCGCCAATCATTGTCGAAGGCGATGCTATTGGTGCAGTAGTAATCTGTTCTAAACAAGCTGGCGTCCAAATGGGTGATATGGAAGTAAAACTCGCTGAAACTGCTGCAGGTTTTCTAGCTAAACAGATGTCACAATAATTTGCTCTTTTTTGTTTTGTGAGTAGCGGACGCCGTTCGCTACTTTTCTATTGTCAGGATTATTTTGCCAGATTTCTTTGGAACCGCGTCCATATTTTGCTATAATACTACCATGCACAGTTAAAAAACGGGGTTCTTAGTAGCAGCATTGTTTCTGCCTGCAGCAGTTAAGAGCGGCTGGTCCCTGGATGAATTCGATTAAGATTAAGGGAAGTACTGCTTTACCTTGATCAAGGCTCACTTAATAAGTTTAATAGCAATGTGGGGAGAGGAATGACTTTAGTGAGTAAAGATACATTTTTACGAGGAGCACTCATCTTAACAGTAGCCGGTGTTATTGTTAAAATTATCGGCTCGGTCAATCGCATCTTATTATCCCGTTTGCTGGGTGGCGAAGGTATTGGACTTTACCAGATGGCTTATCCAATTTATCTATTGGCACTTAGCGTATCATCTGCCGGAATTCCAGTCGCTATTTCCATTATTGTGGCTGAAAAGATTGCCCGCGCCGATTATCGGGGGGCAAATAGAGTTTTTCGCATATCGCTCAGTGTATTAGCGGTAACGGGATTAATCTTTACCTTTATTTTGTATTTCGGGGCAGGTTGGCTGATTGAAAACCAATATGTGCGAGATTCTCGCGCTTATTATGCCATCGCTGCTTTGTCACCGGCGATATTTTTTGTGACAGTCTTATCGAGTTACCGCGGTTATTTTCAAGGGCTACAAATGATGACTCCAACTGCTGTTTCACAGATTTTTGAGCAATTGGTACGTGTTGTTACCATGATTGCCCTGGCTTTTATTCTGTTGCCGCAAGGCTTAGAATATGCTGCTGCTGGTGCCAGTTTTGGTGCAGGGCCGGGAGCGGCAGCCGGGTTACTGGTATTACTCTATTATTATTGGCGTCAGCGTACGGTTTATAAGAGCCAGGTTGCGCTGCAAGCTGATGTTAAGCAGGAATCCAGTGTCAGCATTATATCGCGAATTGTGAAGCTGGCTTTGCCGGTATCGCTGGCAAATATTATGCTGCCGCTAGTTTCCAATATCGATTTATTGATCGTGCCAGCCAGATTAGAAGTTGCCGGCTTTACGGTTGAACAGGCCACTGAGCTGTTTGGTTATCTGACAGGAATGGCCGTAGCTTTAGTCAACCTGCCGACAATCCTCACTGCGTCTTTAGCGGCCAGTCTGGTTCCGGCTGTATCGGAAGCCTTTACATTGAGAGATCATAAGCGAATTTATCAGCGCACCGTAACTGCCATGCGAATTGCCAATATGATTACCATTCCTAGTTTTGTTGGGATGTGGCTGCTGGCCACGCCGATTTCCCAGATGCTTTATGGTACGCCTAATGCAGGAAGCTCAATTGCTATTCTTTCTTTGGGGATTGTGCTGCTGGGAATAGGTCAGGTTACTACCGGGGTGCTGCAAGGCTTAGGCCATACTACCATACCACTGATCAATATGGCTATTTCGGCAGTGGTAAAAATTGTGCTAAGCTGGGTGCTTACAGCCATCCCCAGCCTAGGAATTAAAGGGGCAGCCTGGGCTACCAATGCTGACTTTGGGGTGGCTGCTGTACTTAATATTTATTTTGTTTATCGTTATGTGGGTTTTAGTATTAATGTAAAGGATACTTTTAAAGCCATCTGCTCGGCAGCTATTATGGGCGGGATTGTCCTGTTAACTTATGATGCTGTTATGGCTAAAATTTATCACAATACCATTGCGACGATCTTAGCTATTGGCATAGGCGGAGCCGTTTATGGAGTTTCGCTGTTGGCAATGGGAGGAGTCGATGAACGTGATGTTGAGAAAGTACCAAAAGTAGGAACCAAATTAATCCGGATATTGTATCAATTAAGGTTGCTGCGAAAATAAGGGGATGACTGGATTGGGAGAATTAATCATTGTGGGATTAGGGCCGGGGGGACTCGGCCTTCTTACTATGGAAACTTGGGACATGCTGACAACGGCAGACAAGCTGCTGCTCAGAACAGCCAAGCATCCGACTGTTGCTGAATTGAGGGCACGCGGAGTTCAATTTACCAGCTATGATTATGTGTATGATGAGCAACAGACTTTTGAACAAGTCTATGAGTTTATAGCTAAAGACTGTTTGCGCCAGGTTAAAGAGGGACAGCGTATCGTGTATGCCGTACCCGGAAGTCCTTTGGTGGCCGAGAAAACAGTCACCCTGATCCGCGCATTTGCCGCTCAGCAGCAAGTACCGGTGCGGATTTTACCGGGGATGAGCTTTATTGAAGTATTATATGTTAAATTGGGAATTGATCCAATTGATGGACTGACTGTGGTAGATAGTTCGGATTTGCTTGCGTTACCACCCGAATTGAATACTGCGCTGGTGGTGACTCAAGTTTATAACCGCCAAGTGGCATCAGACACGAAACTGGCACTCATGGAACTTTATCCGGATGACTATGTCATCACGGCAGTGCGAAATTTGGGACTGCCTGATGAGGAAATCAATCAAGTCCCTTTATTTGAACTAGACCGTCTCCCGGTGATTGATCATCTGACAAGCGTCTACGTGCCCGCTAGGGCTGTCAAAGCTGAACGCTTTGATCTTACCCCTATTATTGACGTTATGGCCCGCCTGCGCTCTCCTGGGGGCTGTATATGGGATATTGAACAAACTCATGACAGCCTGCGCCGCTATTTCGTGGAAGAAGTCTATGAAGTTTTGGAAGCCATTGATTTGGGTGAGAGTGATAAACTTTGTGAAGAGTTAGGGGACGTATTGCTGCAAATTGTATTTCATGCCCGGGTGGCTGAAGAATGCGGCGAGTTTAGTATGCAAGATGTGATTGATGGTGTGACAGCCAAGATGGTGCGCCGTCACCCGCATGTTTTTGGTGACATTACCGTTCGTGACGCTGGCGATGTAGTACTGAACTGGGAACAAATTAAGAAGCAGGAAAAGGGAAATGAACGTACTTCGGTGCTTGACGGCGTTCCGCAGGATTTGCCAAGCTTGATGAAAGCGTATAAACTGCAGGCTAAAGCTGCAAAAGTTGGCTTTGACTGGGATAATATTGCACCGGTTTGGGAAAAAATAGAGGAAGAAGTTACTGAACTTAAAGAAGCGATGCAAGCAGGCAATGCAGAGGCGATGGAAGGTGAGCTTGGCGATATCTTATTTGCTGTAGTCAATTTAGCTCGTTTTTTAAAGATCGATGCCGAAGTTGCTCTTAATGTGACTAACAACAAATTCAAACGCCGGTTCGCTCATATTGAGGCCAGAGTGCAGGAAAAAGGCTTAAAATGGGAGCAATTTACGCTAGCTGAACTTGATAAGCTGTGGGATGAAGCAAAAGTCCTAGAAAAATAGGCTCAGTAAATTTTGGCAAAATTTTTGTAAGTAGACAGGAATAAAAAGACAAATAGCGAATAATGCTATTCGTAACGATTTCACGAGGAGGATGAATTTGTGAATAAAACTGAATTAGTAGCCAGCGTTGCTGAAAAAGCAGGCCTTACAAAAAAGGATGCAGAGAAAGCTGTTAACGCTCTGTTCGCCAGCATTGAAGAAGCTTTGGTGCTCGATGATAAAGTGCAGATTATCGGCTTTGGTACTTTCGAAGTGAAAACTCGCGAAGAAAGAAAAGGCCGCAATCCACAAACAGGCGCAGAAATTACTATTCCAGCTTCTAAGAACCCAGTGTTCAAAGCTGGCAAAGGCCTTAAAGACGCCATTAACCAATAATATACAATAAAAACCAGGTTATTTTTTAACCTGGTTTTTATTTAAATATAAAGGTTTCTGTCTCAGGCTGATTTTGTTCCCCAAAGGAGTGAAACATATGACAGGTACAATATTAATTGTTGATGATGAAGCATCAATTCGGGAGCTATTAAAATTTAACTTACAAAAAGAAGGCTATACGGTATTAGAGGCAGAGGAAGGTACGAATGGCTTGATGACTGCTAAAGCTGAAAAGCCGGATTTAGTTGTCCTTGATTTAATGCTGCCCGGCATGGATGGTTTGGAAATTTGCCGTACCTTGAAGAGTCAACACAATACTGCGGGAATTCCGATTATTATGCTGACCGCTAAAAATGAAGAAATTGATAAAATTATCGGACTGGAACTTGGTGCTGATGATTATCTGACAAAACCCTTTAGCCCGCGGGAGTTAGTGGCTCGCATTAAAGCCGTGCTGCGTCGCAGTAATAAGGAGAATTTGCCGACTGGTGAACTGATTGTTGGCAAACTCAAGCTTAATTTCAGCCGCTATGAAGCTTTTTTAACGAAAGATAAGTTAGAATTAACACCCAAAGAATACGAACTGTTGAAATTATTTATTACGAATTTGGGCAAGGTTTATAGCCGCGAGCAATTATTAGAGAAAGTTTGGGGTTATGAATATTTTGGTGATACCAGAACGGTCGATGTGCATGTGCGCCATCTCCGAGCCAAACTAGCTGCTGAACCGGAAGTTGCCGATGCTATTGAGACAGTACGTGGTGTTGGTTACCGTTTTCGTGATATTTAACGAAGAAGAATAATAATGCCGCCAATTGAGCCTGATGACTCAATTGGCGGCATTATTTTATTAAAGGGAGGTACGGCGTTTGTCTGTATCCTCGTATCAGGAAGCTTCAAATTATGGAATGATAAGTTTCCGTCTGGAAACTTATCATTCCATAATTTGGAAACAAAAGTTTACCTACTATGCTGCCAATAGCCTTTCGTTGCGTTCTCGTGACTTGGCATCACTTTTGCAATATTAGAAAGCAGCAATTAATTTAATTCATGGAGGGACTCAATATGATTATTGGAGTAGCTAAGGAAATTAAGAACAGCGAGAATCGGGTCGGTCTGACTCCGGCAGGTACCGAAGCCTTGTGTAAGGCTGGTCATCGTGTATTAGTTGAAAAGAGCGCCGGAATTGGCAGTGGCTTTACTGATGAACACTATAGTAAAGCCGGCGGTCAAATCATAAGCGATAAAAAGGCATTGTTTGATGAAGCCGAAATGATCATTAAGGTGAAAGAGCCACTTCCTGAAGAGTATGATCTTTTCCATGAAGGTCAGATTGTCTATACGTATTTGCATCTTGCTCCTGAACCAGAATTGACGCGAGCGCTGTTAGACAAAAAGGTAGTCGGTATTGCTTATGAAACCATTGAAGGAGCCGGTCATTCACTGCCATTGTTGTCACCTATGAGTGAAGTTGCTGGCCGTATGTCGGTACAGATCGGCGCGCAGCTCCTTGAAAAACCTTATGGCGGAAAAGGCATTTTACTAGGTGGCGTCCCAGGTGTTGAGGCAGCGCAAGTTGTCATTATCGGCGGCGGCATTGTGGGTACAAACGCGGCAAAAATGGCGGTTGGTCTTGGAGCACGGGTGACCATCATTGACCGTTCACTAGATCGTCTGCGCTATCTGGATGATATCTTTGGCAGCCGTGTCGTGACCGTTATGTCGAATAGTTATAATATTGCCAATTGGGTGCAGAAAGCAGACTTGCTAGTTGGCGCAGTACTGATTCCTGGTGCCAGAGCGCCTAAACTGGTAAGCCATGAAATGGTCAAGAGCATGGATGCAGGCTCAGTCATTGTCGATGTGGCCATTGATCAAGGCGGTTCTATTGAAACAATTGACCGGGTAACCACGCACAGCGATCCAACTTATAGTCAATATGGTGTCATTCATTATTCGGTTGCTAATATGCCAGGTGCAGTAGCTCGCACCTCCACGTTAGCTCTGACAAATGCTACTTTGGGTTATGCGCTGCAAATTGCCAATAAAGGCTGGAGGCAAGCTGTTTTGGATAATGCCGGGCTGGCAAAAGGCGTCAATGTTCTTAATGGCAAGGTAACGTATAAGAGTGTTGCTGATGATTTAAATCTCGCTTACTGTGAATTGCATGAACTGATGTAAAATGTTTTACCGGTTCTATGTCAAAATGAACGGGCGACAGTATGACCTTATTCGTCTGCTGATTGGCATAGAACCATTTTAATATCAAAAATTAATTGAAAATTTAAACAAATTACAAAATTACAATGTCTGTGAATTAGCAGGCTGTTAATAAAAGATTAATAGGAGGATGTGTATGGATCTTTTCAGAACGAAAAGTATCGAGACTTTGAAGTCGATGGCTGAAAATTCAGGAATGAAAAAGAACCTGGGTGCTACTGATCTGGTCTTGCTGGGGATTGGCTGCATCATCGGAACCGGTATTTTTGTGCTTACCGGTGTTGCCGCCGCCAAATACGCCGGTCCAGCTGTTATGTTATCTTTTGTGCTTTCTGGTCTGGCTTGTGCTTTTGCCGCACTAGCTTATGCTGAATTTGCCTCCATTGTTCCGTCGGCGGGCAGCGCTTATACGTATACTTATGCTTCATTGGGTGAGTTTATTGCTTTTATGGTTGGCTGGAATCTGATTCTAGAATATACGGTTACTTCCAGTGCGGTCGCGGCCGGTTGGTCGGGCTACGTGGTTGGCTTGCTGAAAGCCGGTGGTATTGATTTACCTAAGGCTTATACGCTAGTGCCTGCAGACGGCGGCATTATCAATATACCGGCAATTTTAGTTGTTCTATTTTTAAGTTTTCTGTTGGTGCGGGGTACCAAAGAAAGTGCCACTTTAAATAAAGTTTTGGTTATTATTAAACTGGCTGCTGTGTTTATCTTTTTATTTCTGGCCGGTCCAAAAGTCAATCCTGCAAACTGGGAACCCTTTATGCCCTTTGGATTTGCAGGTGTAGCTGGTGGTGCAGCCATTGTCTTCTTTGCCTATATCGGTTTTGATGCAGTCGCTACTTCAGCCGAAGAATGCCGAAATCCAGGGCGGGATCTGCCAATTGGAATTATTGGTTCGCTGGTGGTCTGCACCATCTTATATGTGGGGGTTTCTGCCGTACTGACCGGGGTGGTACCTTACACTTCGCTTAATAATCCGGAACCGGTCGCTTATGCCCTGCGCTATATTGGCTACAATCTTGGTTCGGCGCTGGTTGGGGTTGGTGCTATTTGCGGCATTACCACAGTATTGCTGGTCTTATTGTATGGGCAGGCTCGCGTGTTTTTTGCCATGTCCCGTGACGGTATGGTGCCTGCCTCTATTTGCAAGGTGCACCCCGTTTATAAGACGCCCTATATGGTGACCATTGTGGGGGCTATTTTAGTTGCCGCCATTGCTGGTTTTGCTCCGATTGGCCTGATTGCTGAAATGGCCAATATCGGGACATTGAGTGCGTTTTTAGTCGCAGCTATCGGCGTTCTGGTGCTCAGGTATACGAAACCGGACATTCACCGTTCTTTCCGATGCCCGGCGCTTATCGTCATATCGCCGTTAGCCGTATTGTCTTGCGGTTTTCTCATGTATAATCTGCCAATGGATACTTGGATTCGCTTTGTGGTCTGGTGCATAGTCGGACTCCTGGTCTATTTTGGCTATAGTTATAAAAACAGCACTTTAAATCAGGATGAGAGCAAACATGTTATGAATAAACAAGGATGACCAAGGGATGTTGCCCATAATAAAAGAGGCGCTGAAAACAGCGCCTCTTTTATCATTCTAGCAGCAAATAGGGTGTATCAGAAGAGGCATGTGTACGGATGGTTAGGCTGGAGTGAAGTGGTTAAGGGATAAGCCATGCTTGCGCAATTTTTTGAGTACAGCAGTATGCGATAAACCCAGCATTTTACCAAGCTGGCGTGAGGTATGAAAATGGCGGAGTGCCCGGCACAATACTTCACGCTCGGTTTTTTCCAGCGCTTCTTCCAGCGTGTGATGCAGCTGTGTCAGATGGGGCTTATTATCTGGAGTATCATAATGTAAAATAACGTGCTCAGTAAGCAGTGTTGATGCTGTAACAATATTGATGGCGCGTTCAATCACATTTTCCAGCTCACGGATATTGCCAGGCCAGGCATAGTCGCAAAGTTTCTGTAAAGCCGTTTCACTGACCGTATCAACTTGTTTGTGCAGCTTGGCTGAAAATCGGCGCAGAAAAAAGTCGACCAGCAGTGGAATATCTTCCCGCCGTTCCCGCAATGGCGGCAGAAACAGTGGAATGACATTAAGCCGGTAATATAAATCTTCCCGAAAACTGCCTGTGACGATCATATCTTCCAGCTTGCGGTTGGTTGCTGCCAGAATACGCACATCTACGGCTATTTCCCGGCTGCTGCCGATTCGCCTTACTTTGCGATCCTGCAGTACTCTGAGCAGCTTAGCCTGCAAGTGAGATGAGGTTTCGCCAATCTCATCCAAAAACAGCGTGCCGCCATTGGCTAATTCAAATAAACCTTGCTTACCGCCTTTGACTGCTCCGGTAAAAGTTCCTTCTTCATAGCCGAACAATTCGCTTTCCAACAGTGTGTCAGGAATGGCCGCACAATTAACCGGTACAAAGATATTATCGGCCCGCGAGGAAGCCGCGTGTAAGGCTCGGGCAAACAATTCCTTGCCTGTGCCGGTTTCACCTCGAATAAGCACGGTGGAATCGCCTTTGGCATAGGCTTTTGCCAGTGAAATGACTTGCTGCATGGTTTTGCTGCAATGAAGAATTTCCTGGAAAGTCAGGGCAGGCTGCTCGGTAAGCTGCTGAAAAAGCTTACGTACATCATGAATGTCTTTCAGAATGGCCATTGCGCCTGTGATCTCGCCTGACTGATCCAGCAGAGGGCGGCTGCTAACCAAGTAATGACTGTTTGTTCCCTCAGCAAATACTTCGCGGTTGGTGTAACTACGGCCGTTTTTAATCGATTCCAACAGGGAATGACAATAGGGAAATACGGCTAGCAATTCCCGGCCTAAAGCATCGTGAGCAGGAATGTGCATGATTTTTTCGGCTGCCGGATTGTACTGGGTAATTCTTCCGTGACGGTCAATGGCCAGAATGCCGTCGTTGGCGGCTGCGAGCACGGCGCTGAGCTGCTCGGATTTTTCCTGGTGCGGCATAAGGTCAACCAGAACAATATCCAAGACACCAGGGATGGTACTAAGATCGCGGAATAAGGCCGTTGTTGTCTCTGCAGTAAGGGGTGCGGTTTCAACATACAATATTTTTAACTCAACCTCCATGGAGATAATGTTGATTTGTCGGGTTGCCAGAACCTTAGCAATATCATGCACCAGTCCCACGCGGTCAATGTTAGGAATTTTGATGCGCATTTGTCTCCTCCTTTCTTGAGAAATAGTAAGTACTTAAATTTTATCACGAATTCGTACTATTGTCGCAATATTATAAAATATTTCCGTCAGGAGTGGACATAATTGGGTAATTGAGGTTTTAAAGAATAGAGAAAAGAGGGTCTGTTGGAGCTATAAAGAAGCGATGGGGTAAGCAAATAAAAACATTAACGTAAAATTAACAATCATCCCGGCAAATTTATGGTATATTGCCCTATAGGAGTTATATTTCCTTAGCATTGCAGGAGGATATTAATATGGAATATAAAATTCAAGCAAACAAATTAAAACTTTATTATGGCGATGCCTTAGCCTTAAAGAAAATTTCGATTCAAGTAGTTAAAAATAGCGTTTTAGCTCTAATTGGGCCATCTGGCTGTGGAAAATCAACGTTTATCAAAACATTAAACCGCATGAATGACCTTGTGGATGGCGTCAAAATTGAGGGTGAAGTTTTACTTGACCAAATCAATATCTATCATCCTGACACTGATGTAGTTATGCTTAGGAAACGAGTTGGCATGGTGTTTCAGCGCCCTAATCCATTTCCTATGTCCATCTACGATAATGTTGCCTATGGTCCCCGAATTCACGGCATGAGCAATAAAAGCCGGCTTGACGAAATTGTCGAAAAAAGCCTGCGGGGTGCGGCCTTATGGGACGAAGTGAAAGATCGTCTGCATACGTCGGCAATGGGAATGTCAGGCGGTCAGCAGCAGCGGCTGTGTATTGCCAGATTACTGGCGGTTGAGCCGGAAGTCCTGTTGATGGATGAACCTTGTTCGGCGCTCGATCCTATCTCGACCATGAAAATTGAAGAATTGGTTACTGAACTAAAACAAAATTATACCATCGTCATGGTTACTCATAATATGCAGCAGGCCGCACGGGTATCAGACTATACGGCCTTCTTTTTAAACGGTGAATTAATTGAGCATGATAAAACCGATGCAATCTTTACCAGGCCGCAAGATAAGCGTACTGAAGATTATATCACCGGTCGTTTTGGCTAATAGTTCAGCATTTTTAAGGTGACAGGAGGAGAGAATTTTGTCAATTACGAGGCAAAGCTATGATCATGAATTAGAGAACCTACGCAGCGATATATCAGAAATGGGTAATTTAGTAGGTCTGGCGATTGGCGAGGCTGTGAAAGCGCTGGCAACTCAGAATATTGATCTTGCGCAAAAAATCATGGCTGGCGATGATATTATAGATGGCATTGAAGTCGATATTGAAGACAAGTGCATGGTCTTGATTGCCAGGCAGCAGCCGCTGGCACGTGACTTGCGGATTATTGGCACTGGTTTAAAGATTACTACTGACTTGGAGCGTATTGGTGATCATGCATTTGATATTGCTAAGATTGCCATTAAAGTTGCCGAGAGTGGGCCTTTGGTCAAGCCGCTGGTCGATTTGCCGCGAATGGCGGACATGGCTCAAAAAATGCTTAAAGATTCGTTAGAAGCTTATATCAATTTAGATATTACCTTAGCCGAACAAGTTTGCCAGGCTGACGATAATGTTGACGATATTTATCAGCAAATCTTTCGTGAACTTTTGACCTATATGATGGAAGACCCACGGACCATTAGTCAGGCTACCCAGCTCATTTTTGTTGCCCGTTATTTGGAGCGTGTAGCCGATCATGCCACCAATATTGCTGAATGGGTAATTTATTTGGTTACCGGACAGCGCATGCGTAAAAAATAGTGGATTAATAAAACGCCGGAGCAATTTGCTCCGGCGTTTTTGCTGTTATTCGTATTGGACGTCTTTTTGTAAATCATCTGCTGATATGGTATCTACACCGACTTCATATTTCATTTCACTGCTACTGCTGCGAGGCCCTTCGTCAATGAGATATTTGCTGCCGCCCGTCGAATCTCCATCGATATTCTTACCATTCCAAAACTTGTAGACTTTTTCTTTTGCCAATTGCTCATACCTCCTTTTCAGCGTGATAGGTTTAGTTTGCACAGAAGAGATTCTCAGCACTCAAAAAATTAACTTGCAGGTAGCTGCGCAAATTCGGCGAATCTTTTATATTGACTTTTTGTGTAAATCTTTACGAACGTTCATTGTTTAAAAAATGGACTTCAGGGGGTAGTATTCTTGCGGAACCGCTTCATTATGATGCTGGTGCTGGCAATGTTCCTGGTGGCCGGCTGCGGCAATCAAACCAGACCGTTCATTGATTTTAGCAAGCCCCAGCCAGTGGATAAAAATTCATCCTATGCAACCTTGGATCAGCGGCCCATTCGAATTGCTTTAGCCACCGTTATTTCACCCAATGAAACCATTGCTCATTATCGTAAAATTGCTGAATATATTTCCCGGCATATGGGGAGGCCTGCTGTATTGATTCAGCGAAAAACTTATGAAGAAGTCAATATGCTGTTATCCAATGGCGAAGTCGATTTGGCCTTCATGTCAACAGGGGCATTTTGTGCTTATCGGGGACTGACCGAGATTGAACTGTTATCGATGGTTGAGCATAATCAGACAACTTTATATAAGGCTCAAATCATTGTTCATAAAGACAGTGATATTCATTCCTTTGCCGATTTAAAAGGACATACTTTTGCTTTTACTGATCCATTAAGTTATTCGGGCCATATGGCGATTTTGGAATTGCTTAAACCACAAAACATCCGGCCAGAACAATATTTTAGCCGCTATCTTTATACATACAGTCATGACAAATCCATCTGGGCTGTTGCAACCAAAGCGGTTGAGGCTGCAAGTTTGGATAGTATGATTTTTGACTATGCTCAAGCTCGTACCCCAGAGCTTACAGCAAATTTAAGGACAATCAGCTACATTGGCCCTCTGCCTACTGGACCAGTGGTCATCAACAAGACGCTGAGCTCAGACCAAAAAGACCAGCTGCGGACAATCTTTCGCAATATGCACCAGGATCCTCAAATGAAGCCAGTACTGAGCGGGCTGTTAATTGACCGGTTTGTACTGCCAAATGCTGAACTCTATCGGCCGCTGCAAAAAATTTATGATCAATCAGGTGGACTGACATGAAATGGTGGTATCGACTCAGCATATACTCAAAAATTAACCTGATTATTGTGGGAACGCTGCTATCGCTCAGTTTGATCATGGCTGTTTTGATGCGTGGCGCAACATATGAGCTGCTTGAACGTCAAGTCGAGCAACGGGGCTATGAAGTGGCAAGTTACATCGCTGCCCTGAGCGGGAATGATATTTTGCTGGATAATGAATATGCTGTCTTTGAGCGAATCAACAAGGCTAAAGAGAATAATAAAGAAGTTCGCTATATTTTGATATCCAGCTATACTGGGAAAATTCTTGTGCATACTTTTGCAGATGGATTGCCGGAAGGGTTACCTTTTTTGTTTATTGAAGACAAGGGCGATCCTTATACGGTTACAAAAATGGAAAGTAATGAGGGGCCAATTTATGAAGTGCTAGTTCCTATTGAAAATGGCAATGCCGGCTTTGTGCGAGTGGGGATGTCAAGCAAAGGGATGCATGAACTGCTGGATGCTAAGATGGCGGAATTTTCACTCATGACAGTCATCATTTGTTTTATTGCGGTGCTTTTAGCGACATGGCTGGCTTCAGTGATCATTAAGCCAATCAGGGGGTTGGCACAGGCCGCGGAAGCCATCAAAAACAGCAATTATTCTGTGCGGGCTACCTATAGCACTGAAGATGAGCTAGGCCAGTTGGCTACAGCTTTTAATGGCATGGCTGTGGCATTAAATCAAAAGGAACAGGAGAACAATCAGCTGCTTGATGCCCTGCGGGTTAAGGAACTTAATCGTACTGTATTACTCAACAAATTATTTACCGCACAGGAAGATGAGCGGAAACGCCTGTCACGTGAATTGCATGATGGAGCCGGGCAATCCATCACCTCAATTTTGGCTTATTTACGTGTATTGTTGTCAGAAATCACCGATTCAAAACAGCGCAATTTACTTAATTCAGCCCGTGATGTTATTGTGGGCGTATTGGGTGAACTGCGTCAAATGGCAGTGGACTTGCGACCGCCCGTGCTGGATGATCTTGGTTTGGCTGCCGCAATTGATAAATATTTGACAGGGTGGAGCGAACGGTACGCCATTGAGGTTACCTTCAACGGACCCAAGGCATTTCATACGGCTGATCAGGTCGCTTTGGCATTATACCGAATTTTACAGGAAGGTATGACCAATATCGTACGTCATGCCAAAGCTACTAAAGCTGATGTGGAAATTCATGCAACTGCAACTCACATTTGTTTAATCATTGCTGATGATGGCTGTGGTTTTCCAGCCAGCGTATTGGAACGGGCGCTTAGAACCAACCGTCTGGGGTTGTACGGGATGAAGGAACGGGCTGAATTGCTGAACGGCAGCTTTCTGGTTGAATCCACAGTTGGCAAAGGTACTGTAATTACCATTACAATACCAAACGGAGAGGGGGAAATGGTGTGAACAAAATTAGGATTATGCTGGCTGATGATCATGCTATCCTGCGTACAGGGTTGAAATTGCTGCTGGGCAGTGATGCTTCGCTTCAAGTAGTGGGGGAGGCCAGCAATGGCGAAGCGATGCTGCAGTTATTGGAGCAGCAGGCAGCCGACGTTTTAATCCTTGATTTATCGATGCCGGGCATGAGCGGTCTGGAAACTGTCAAAGAAATAAAAAGCCGCGGGTATCAGATAAAAATTCTGATCCTGACTATGCATACGGATGAGCATTATGTACGAGCGGCTATGCAGGCTGGAGCCAGCGGCTATTTAGATAAAAGTGCTTTTGACAGTGAATTGCTGGCAGCGGTTAAAGCGGTTGCCAGCGGGCAGTTGTATCTCAATAACAGCCATGCGCTGTTGTTGGTGAATTCACTATTGCATAGTCCCCAGAGTCATGAGACGGAACAAGACCCGTATTCCCTGTTGAGCTACCGGGAACGTGAAGTACTGCGTTTGTTAGTGCGCGGCTATTCGATGTGCGATATCGGTAAGATGCTTTGTCTGAGCGTAAAAACTGTTGATACGCATAAAACCAGGATTATGCTTAAATTGGGCAAAAATAAGAAAAGTGAATTGGTTGATTATGCCTTGGAGCATGGGCTATTGGCACATAAAGAGGTTTAACCGCAAAATAAAAACTGCCCTGGAGTTTGAATTTCAAATTCCAGGGCAGTTTTTATTTGTTATGGTTTGTCAGGAGAACGATCAATTTTCTCCATGATGATTTTGTGATCAACCAGTTGAAGTTCTTTAATGCGGGCAGCTATTATTTTACGCTGACCAAAGATGTTTTCAAGATAAATTTCCCCATCTTTGGGGATAACCTTGTCCACTCGCTCCAGCAGCAATTCCTCTTTCCCGTTATTGACTAGGTAAGCATTTGCTTCACACATGGCTATTCCTCCCAACGAATTTTGATTTGGCTTATTAACAGATCAACAAAGTGTGGTAATGGTTGATTTTGTATGCCGATAATATCAATATTCCCGCGATAAACCGGAATAAGAAATTTACGGGCTTTGCTCATACTGATGGCTTCAGCCATTTTTGGAGTGAGCTCGCCCAACATGGAATTTGCGACTATAATACTCAGTGAGCCAATGACTACATCTACTTCATTCATATTATAGACAATGGCATTTTCGCCTGTTGCGCCCTCATTGGCGCCAGCCTTTAACATAGCAGCAGTGGCCAGGGCGTTCGTGCCTAATGCCAGAATTTCAATATTTTCGTGAAACTCCTTTTTTAGCCGTTCAATAATGACCCTGCCCATACCGCCGCCTTGGCCATCAATCACTGCAACACGCATGGTTAACCCCCTTGTATCATCAAAAAAAGCAAACAAAAAATGAATGATCTAATAGTTATGATTCTTGTTTTTGAGCAAGATTCCTCTATCATGAATAACTTAAAAAGCCACGCTGTATTGAATTCACAGCGTGGCTTTCGTTGGTTTTAAGCGAACATTACATGCGCATGGCAGCTTCGGCAGCTAATGGCGACCGCTCGCATTCATCATGATTCAGCGTGACCTGGTAACATAAGCTGCTGCCCAGCATTTTTTCACTTGAGTACACTAAGCCATTGGTTTGGCTATCCAGATACGGGTGGTCAATTTGAGCTGGATCACCAAGCAAAATAATTTTTGTTCCCAGGCCAGGACGGGTAATGACCCCTTTAGCCTGTTTAGGGGTGGAATTTTGCATTTCATCGAGGATCATCCAGTATTTCTGCAAAGAACGGCCACGTTGGTAAGCCAGTGCTTCAGTTTGAATAATACGTTTATCAAACAGCATTTGCACAGTATCTTCAACCTGGGCGACTTCCTTGGAGTCAGCAGCCGATGGCCCGGACATTAGGGTAAATAAATTGTCCCGAATTCCTCGCATATATGGGCTGATTTTCTCACTTTCGGAACCAGGAAGAAAGCCTATTTCTTCATCCATGGGGATATTGGGGCGGCAGATTAAAATATGATGATATTCACGGGGACGGCAGTCCAGATTTTTATATAAACCAACAGCTAGGGAATAGAAAGTTTTTGCCGTACCGGCAGGCCCTTTAATAATAACCAGGGGAGCTTCTTCCGGGCTCATCATCAGGCATTCCTGCATGAAAATTTGTCCTACATTCCGTGGCGTTACTCCAAAAGGATTCCGGTTACGATACTTAAGGTGGACAATTTTTTTGCCATCAAAACGTCCTAAGGCTGTATGCCTGGCATTGTCAAGTGAGCGGATCAGCAAAAACTGATTAGGAACCAGCACTGGGTTTGTTAACACATGGGATATTGTATCATATACTTGCAGACATTCCGGGCTGATAAAATTCACATCATCCCGGTGAAAATCATTAATCACATCAGAGGAAGTATAGGCTTCCAAGCGACCGGTATATTGCTTATCAATGGCCGGAACGCGGTCATTATTGAAATCTTCAGCCTGGATGTTAAGAATGGTGGATTTTACACGCAGATTGGTATCACGGCTGACAAGGATGGTCTGTTGACCACTATCAATAAGTCCTTTGCAAACTTGCAGAATGCGATTATCTGCTTTGGTGCGGTCCCAGTGCATGGGTATGGGGACATCGAGGTGGTTTGCTTCAATTCTTAAAATACCGCCCAGCTCGTTTAATTTAACCCCATCCAGCAAATTGCCTGTCATTCTGAAGGAATCGATCAGCCGGCTTACCTGGCGGCTGTTAGCGCCGCGCTCAGTAGATTCGGCTTTGAATTTGTCCAGTTCTTCTAACACTACTTCAGGGATAACAACGGTGTGTTCACTAAAGGCAAATAAAGCTTGAGGGGAATGAAGCAAAACATTTGTATCAAGTACATAGTGCTTAGTCAAATTTGTGGCCCCCTTTAGATTTATATAGAGCATCTAAATTCTTCTCAAAACTGCCTTGTACGTGAAGCAACGACTTTATTCCGGGGCGAATACCAACCAGCTATTTGGAGAATTACCTTGCCTAATGGCTAGCCTTTGGTCAAAGTTTACAATCATCGTTAATGAAATCCCCCTTTTTTGGCTGAGAATTACATCTCTAATACATTATATGCATGACTGTCTTTTGTGAAGTAAAATTTATTTCGCAAGTGGAAGTTTAAACGTAAATGTTGTACCGCAATTGAGCTGGCTTTCAACATTGATTTTACCTCCCAGCATTTCAATAATAAATTTTACTACTGCCAGTCCCAGTCCACTTCCGCCCGCAGTACGGGTACGTGCCCGGTCGACCCGGTAGAAACGATCAAAAATCAAAGGAAGATCTTTTGCCGGAATACCAATTCCAGTATCGCGGACACTGACAAATACATGGGTATCATCCTGCCAGAACTGCAAAAATATAGTTCCTGAATTCGGCGTATATTTAATCGCATTCTCCACTAAATTGACCACAACTTGTTTTAGCCAGTCATAGCTGGCTAAAGCTGAGGCCGGAGTAGCGGCAGGTTCAAGAATAATAGACAAATTTTTACGTTGAGCCTGCGGTGCTAACTCTTGCGCAACGGTTTGTAAAATAGGCTCAATTGCAGTTGGCTCAAGCTGGACTTGCTGACGGTATTCCTGTGAATCTAATTTAGCAAGCTGCAGAAGGGCATTAATCAAACGATGCATGCGTTCGGCTTCGGTATGAATAATGGAGACAAATTTAACACTTAAGTCAGGGCTTTCCAGTGCGCCATCCAGCAATGTCTCGGCAAAACCTTTGATGGACGTTAATGGAGTCGCTAGTTCATGGGAGGCGTTGGCCACAAAGTCAATTTGCCGTTCATGAATTTCCTGCAAGGTTGTAATGTCATGAAAGACACTGAGTACACCTACCACCGATTGTTCACTGACTGTGATTGGAGCAAGAAAGACTTGAAATACCCGCTTGCTGCCATGAATATTCGTTTTCAGGTCAATTGATTTGGTCTGGTTAGAACTTATTGTGGCATACACCGTCTGATTCAGCAGGCTGTTGCCAATGACTTCAATGCTATGTTTGCCAATCATGGCATCGGTAATATCAAAGATTTCTCTAGCTTTTTTATTGGCTGTTGTCACTCGGCTATAGCGGTCTAACAGGATTACTGCATTATCCATATGCTGCAAAATCAAGGAAAGCTTTTTTGCTTCAGCGGAAGTCTCATTGATTTTATCATCAAGATTTGATGTAAGTTGATTGATGGTGTGAGCCAGCAGTTCTAATTCATCACCTGTTCGGATATGGACCCGGCGCTCTAAATCGCCATCGGCAATTTGTTTGGCGGCGGCTGTTATTTCTTCAATTGGGGCAGTGTATTTGCGGGCCAGCCGGGCACTTAGAAAAATAGTCAGCAAAGCAGATGACAAGATTGCGGCCAGCAGGGTGGAGCGAATGTTGGCAAAATCTGCTTCAACAGGAGCCAAGGTGTTGGCTGTTCGGACAATTCCAATTAATTCAGAGCCCCGTTTAATGGGGATGGCTGCATACAACATATTTTGGCCAATTGTGGCACTATAGCGGATGGCAGTGCCATATTCGGCGGTTAATGCAGTTTGAACTTCTTCACGTTGCAAATGATTTTCCATGGCAGCGGGATTTTCCCAGGAATCTGCTAATACGGTGCCGCTAATGTCAATAATCGTGATTCGAAGCTTTAGCTTGGTACTTAATTCTTTAATTTTTTCGTCAATACTGGCTTTTTCGCGAGGGCCATTCATGTATTCTTCCAAAAGCTGCTCAGTTATCTTTGCATTCGTGACCAGATGGGCCGTCTGAGAAGCCAGGTTTTGCTGATAAAAAAACCATAACAGGTAACCGCCCAGCAGTGCTAAGGCAAAGGTAATCAGCAATAAAAAAGAAGTTAAGATTCGGGTGCGAAAGCCCCATTTGAACATATGAATCACTCCCTACTAGTTTCATTATAGTGGCATCATCCTTCGAGACGCAACACTAGAATGACGCTGAGACAAAGGCAAACGCCCAATTAACAAACAATTAACCTGTTGTTAACCTGGCTTAACGCGATCTTAACAAGGAGCAGGTTTGTCTTATATTATACTGAGGGTGAAATGGAGGGGAGATTTATGCAGTCAAGTCTCAAAAGAATTTTGATTGTCTCAGCTTCTATTGGTTCTGGGCATCATCAGGCCGCGCAAGCTGTTGCCCGGCAGATAGCCTGTCAGCACCCTCAAGCCAGGGTACAAATTGTTGATTTTATGGCTGAGGAAAATTCATATTTTAATACCTTATTAAAAGAAACCTACCTGACCATGTTGAATCTTTCGCCCAATATGTATGACTTTTTATACCGCTGGACCCATATTGCCAGTACTGGCTCGCCAGTACAAAATTTGCTGGGTGTCGTCATGAAGAAAACTATGGAGAAGCTGATTATTCAGTATCGTCCGCAACTCATTATTTGCACGCATCCCTTTCCCTGTGCTGCAGCTTCTTACTTAAAAAGAAATGGAAGAATAAGCGCCACCTTGGCTGCCGTGGTTACTGATTTTACAGTACACAGGCTATGGGTATATCGCGAAGTTGATTTATATTTTGTCGGAACCAGTGAAATGCGGCTGGAATTACAAAAACACGGTATATCCGGCAGACGGACGCATGTAACTGGAATTCCCATTTCGGCTGACTTTCAGCAAGCTCTCAGCAAGCAGGCTATACTGCAAGAACTCCAGCTATCCCCTGTACTGCCAACGCTATTGATTATGGGGGGCGGTTTAGGTTTAGGCGGGGTTGAGCAAGCTTTGGCAAGTATTGCTGGCTGTACTATTCCATTACAGATTGTTGTAATAACCGGAAATAATCATAAATTACGCGAAAGTTTGGCTGCTAATATTCAAACTTTTAAGCACCGAGTTCGTGTAATCGGGTTTTCAAGCCGCATTCCGGAATTGATGGCTTGTGCTGATTTGTTGATCACAAAACCTGGAGCGCTAACAGTCAGTGAAGCGCTGGTATCGAAACTACCAATGATTTTGTTTGAGTCTATTCCTGGCCAGGAAAAGGATAATGCTGCCTATTTAGCTAAGAAGGGAGCGGCGTTATGGCTGCAAAACAGCAATGAACTGAGTGCAACTGTGCAGCGTTTGATTAGCAGCCCACCTCAAATGCAGGCTATGCAGGCTGTGGCAGAAACTTTGCAGAGACCTTATGCCGCTGCGCACATTGTCGAAATTATGGATACATACCTGAACAGGAATTTTGTTCGGTCAGCAGCCAATCTATAAATGGCAATAGGAGGGTTATTATGAATTTACCAGCTTTGGGTCACTCGTCAATGGTTGCAGGAGCTAAATTATTTCTGGCCGCGGTTAGTCCGTTGCAAAGTTTTCTTGATCAGCCCGGTGTGGCCCATGAGTTTTGTAATCGGCAGGCGGCAGCTATTTTAGCCAATGCGGGTTATACGGATGCTGCTCAATTAATAAACTCCTACATGACCGAACTGAATGCTGGGGTTTACTGGGCTGATAAAGGCTGGAAGAATGTCTGCCATTATTATGAACCAGTAGGTGGCAAAGGATTATGGCAATTTAGTCACGCAATCGAAGCGTTTGATAATTATTACCGGAAAGCATTAATATTGCTTTCCCGGGGAGGCATTCAGGATGCCGTGTTTTTTCTCGGTGCGTCTGCCCACTTGCTGCAAGATTTATGCGTACCACACCACGCCAGGGCACGGATCTTTAATGGACATAAGGAGTATGAAAGCTGGGTCAAACAACATTTTCTCCAATATGCTGTGAATGAGCAGTTGGTATTTGCTCCGCATGGATCGATCAAAAAGGTACTGTTGGCGAATGCGGCAATGGCAGCCGATCTGTATGACTGGGTAGACCTGGAGCAGGGCGGTTGTAAGTATCATGAAGTAACCCGTATTGCATTACCGGAAGCGCAGCGGACGACAGCAACACTTTTCTTGCAGTTCTGCCAAGCCTTCCAGCAAGCTATACAGGGACGTTGCATTATTGTAGCTTGAAATCTTAACAAAAAATTAACGATGGCCTTAGCGCTGGAGCGCTATAATTGAATTACCATGTATATTGACATAATTTGGGGGACGCCATCGTGTTAGATCTTAGCTGGGGGATGACTAGTGCTATAGCCGGATTATTTACGGATTCGGACAATGATACAGCAGCCAAGAAAGGGGGGCTTTTAAATGACCTGGATGTACAGTTGACTAGTATTCTGGATAATAACAACATTAATTCCGTTTTTCAGCCCATTATTTCTTTGAGTGATGCCAGTGTCATTGGTTATGAGGCACTAAGCCGTGGACCAAGGGGAACGGCTCTGGAGCGGCCGGATCAGTTGTTTGATACCGCCAAAAAAATGAATAAGCTTTGGGATTTAGAATTGTTATGCCGGATTGCGGCGCTCGAGCGGGCAAAATATATGCCGCCTGATAAGATGCTGTTCATCAATGTCGATCCTAAAATTATTCATGATGCGCGTTTTCAAAAAGGATTAACCCGTGAAATTCTTGATAAATATCATATTGATCCAACTAATATCATTTTTGAGATTACTGAAAAAACTTCGATTGACGATTATCGGAGTTTTCGCCGTATCCTGGATAATTACACCAGTCAGGGGTATAAGATTGCCATTGATGATACTGGATCAGGGTATTCCGGACTGAGAATGCTAGCTGAAACCAGACCTCAGTTTATTAAAATCGATATGCAACTGGTACGCGATATTGATAAAGATAATCTAAAGCAAGCACTAATTAGAGCATTTTATGATTTTGCTGTGTCAACTAATATGAAAATCATTGCCGAGGGTATTGAGACTGTTAGTGAGTTATATACCTTGATTGATATTGGCATTCATTATGGACAAGGGTTTTTATTGCAAAAGCCAATGCCCCAGTTCTTAGAACTGAGGCCAGATATTAAACAACTTATCAAAGATAAAGTTGAGCAGAAGAAAAAAGAAACATTTTATACCGCTGTTACTATGCCGGTTGGGGAGATTGCAAGAGCAGATATTTCTTTTGGAGCTGGTACCAGTGGCTCGGCAGCTATCGAAGCCTTCAACAGTAATCCGGTCATGCGCGGCCTGCCGGTAGTCGAGAATGGTAAACCAGTCGGACTATTAATGAAGGATAAATTTCTGGCGCATTTGGCGACTCAGTATGGTGTTGCCATTTATATGAACCGGCCGATTAGCTTGCTTATGGATCAAAATCCACTGATTGTTGACTATGATACTCCGTTGGAGCAAGTATCAAAACTAGTTGTTGCCCGAACCGACGATACGCTTTATGACTATATCATTGTAACTAAGTACGGACGCTATTACGGGGTTACGACGGTACGGCGTCTTTTGGAAAAAACAACCCAATTGGAAATCAACCGGGCTAAACATTCAAATCCGCTTAGCGGGTTACCGGGCAATATGATTATTGAAGAGAAAATTAACCGGATGCTTGAAAGTCAGGCCGATTTTTCGGTATTATATTTTGATTTAGATAATTTCAAGCCTTATAATGACACGTATGGTTTTGATAAAGGAGATAAAATACTCTGTCTGACAGCGCAAATCATCCGGCGTCAGCTTGATATTTTGGCACCGCCAGACTCTTTTGTCGGACACATCGGCGGGGATGACTTTATAGCCATTGTTCCATCAGATAAAGTTGAGCAGCTTTGCCAAACCATCATTGATCATTTTGATGTTCGGATTAGAAGCTTTTATCATGAAGAGCATTTAAAGAATGGTTATATTATTGCTAAGAATCGTCATGGCAGTGAAGAGCGTTATCCGATTATGGCGATATCTATTGCTGTGGTAACCAATAAAGGACAAAAGTTTACCAATGCCACACAGCTGGCCGAGGCGGCGGGGTATGTAAAAAAGATGTGCAAACTCGTTTGGCACAGCTGTTATCAAATTGCTGAATAAAAGTGTTAACATAGAATTAACAAAGCCTTAACACAAAAATGTCTTATATATAATATCGTTTAAGCCTTGTAAGTACTGTATTTATTGCAGTATTTTGCAAGGCTATTTTTAGTTTATTGGGACAAATTTTGGGACAGTTAGGGAAGTAGGGAAACCTGCGGGCTTGATTTAATCAATGGAGACTGATAATAGAAATCTAATTGTACAAAGGTGGAAATAAATGCTTGACAATGGAAATATATATATTGTATATTCTAACTACAAACAATCATGAATAGTTAGAGAAGGTGTTTTTGTGAGTCCTGATGAAGTGATTAAACATTTAAAAGAAAAATTAGGCATAGAAATATCAAGGGCAACACTATTACGGTATGAGAATCAAGAGCTAGTTTCTGAACCTTCGCGTGGGGGCGGTGGTACTGGTGGCCGATGGACTAATTATCCTGAGAAAGTAGTTATGGAAGCATATGTAGCATGGTCCTTATTGCGTGGTGAGTATGGACATGATAGTTTTAGAGGCAGATTTAATAATGGGAAATCACCTTGCCTATCTCCGGCGGTAATCGCACGTGCCAAAATGATATATGAAACTCTTGAGGAACAGCGAATAGAAAGCATGCCTACGGATGAAGAATTAGAGGTTCAGGCAAAAGCATGGGAAGATGAGCAGAATAGGCTACGAGAATCTGCAAAAATACAAATGACAGAACAGGAACTTCAAAATTGGGTAACTAGTGGGAAGGAATCTTATAGAAAATTGCAAGAGAAAGAAGCTAAGATGACTCTTGAAGATAAAATTAGGCGTGATGCCAAAAAAGCAGCCATTGATATCGAACGTTCATTTGATAATTTCGTCGAGGCAGTTTGGCGATGGCAATATGAAAAATGTAAATATTTACTGGCATGGAAAGCGTCGGAATAAGCGACGTTTTTAATCAAAGCTGACACTATATAATCATGAATAGTTAGGGAATGGAGGGGATATATGAAAATAAAATTGATGAGACATACGTCAGAGCATCAAAAAGAGAAAAAACGCCAAACACTATACGTCCGATCTCCTGATGGAAAAATAAAAAGGCAACGAATAAAAATGCAAAGAACATAGCAATGCCCGGAAATGCGCGCGAAGCCTACCGGATATTCATTGGAATGGGATAACTCCAATCCAAGTTTATCTAGTAGGCTTTTTATCTTTTATTTTGGAGGGAAAAAAGTGAAAACAAGTGCAAAAATACTTATTTTTAAAGGTGCAGATGAAAAGGAACACAAGTTTACGGTTAATGAAAAAGGGCAATTAATGCCTTATGTCGAGGAAGAAATACAAACAGTGACTAAAACACCGTGGAAAGCTTCTAATGATGTTTTAAATACCTGTAAGTTCTTAGGGCTGAGCAGGGGAACAGTTATGAAATTAATTTCATTAGGAGAGTTAAAAGCTGTTAAGGCTGGAAAGCGTTGGATAATTCCTGGGTGGGCAATAGAACAATTTTTACAGCAACCAATGCATGCATGATATAAGAAAGCCGCCCAATAAAAGAGGAGCGGCAAGGACGGTGACAAATGGGAGAGCATCATTTACATGATTCTATTACGGCAAAAAAGATAAAACAACAAATACCGATTCTTGATGCCTATCATAGATACATAGCCGGACCATTACAACAACGAAAAAATGAATATTGGCGATGCTGTCCGTTTCATACTGAACAAACGGCTAGCTTCTCAATAAACCCGCAAAAAGGCCTTTTTAGTTGTTTTGGTTGTGGAGTACAAGGCTCAGTGATCGATTTAGTTGTTGCTGCAAAAAGAGTGACAATCAGTGAAGCTATTAATCTATTAATTCATGACTTTAATTTAAATAACACAAGCAGATTCGAATGGAATTCGGCAGTAAAAGTTCGAGAACATTTTTATCAGAATGAAAACTGGCAGGTTATTATAAAAAAAGAAATCTTTAAAGATCAATCTGGATCCAAGCAAGCAGTATTCTATCGCCTTGAAGGTGATAAATGGAGAAAAGGGCTTAATAAATTACAGCGACCATTATTTCGTTTACCTGAAGTTGTACAGGCCATAAATGCTGGACAGCAGCTTTACATTGTTGAGGGAGAGAAAGATTCGGACTCCTTATGGGCGATCGGACTTCCTGCTACAACTACGGGTGGAGCAAAAGACTTCTGGCAGAACAATCATCTTAATGTTATACCGCAAGGCCATGAAGTCATAATTTTGACCGATAATGATGATGTAGGACAAAAGTTAGCAGTAGATACGGCCAAGAAACTATCAGCTCGAGGATGCAGAGTCAAAGTAATAAATCTGCCGCGATTACCGCCTAAGGGTGATGTAAGTGATTGGTTGGCAGCCGGAAATACCAGGGACGAATTACTTAGCTTAGTAAATGCTGCTGAATACTGGAAGCGTCCAGATCAAAATAAATTACAAATTGATATTACTGACCTAACTGACGTTGGCAATGCAACGAGGTTTTTTAGCAGGCACGGCGATAAGATCAAATATTGCTTTCCGTGGAAAACCTGGTTTATTTATGATGGCAAACGCTGGCGGCGTGATAATGCCGGCTTAATTGTTGAGCTGGCCAAAGACACAATTACATATATGGCAGAGCAGTCAACATACATTGATGACCTAGATAAACAAAGAACATTTATAAAGTGGTGTAAGCAGTCAAAAAGCCGTTCTAAGCTATCGGCAATGATTGAATTAACACAAAGCCTCTGTCCGATTCTACCTGAAGAATTCGACACAGATGTGTGGCTGTTGAATTGTCAAAACGGGGTATTGGATTTAAGGACTGGTAAACTTACTCCCCATAGTCCCGAAATGAAATTATCTCGAATCACTACCGTAGATTATCAGCCAAATGCAACGAGTCAACTATGGGAAGACACAGTAAACTCAATATTTAAAGGCTGTGGAGGCGTGATCTCTTTCGTACAACGCTTTGCTGGATATTCGCTTTCAGGAAGTACTAGAGAAGAAAAATTTACTGTGTGTTATGGTGCCGGCGGTAATGGTAAAGGGACACTGTTGGAAACACTTGCAGCAGCACTGGGCGATTATGCAGAAACGTTAGCTGCTGAAGTTTTGCTTCAGACCAGAAATCCCGGGAGTGGGCAAGAAGCATCACCAGAAATTGCAAAGTTGCCCGGGGTTAGATTATTACTGGCAAGTGAAACTGGCGAAGGTAGAATGCTCAATGAGGCAAAGGTGAAGTCTTTATCTGGTGGTGATGCTTTAACTGCCAGGCATCTACACTGCAGTCCATTCAAATTCATACCTCAGTTCAAAATATGGCTACAAACCAATCACTTACCGCGAATTAAAGGAACTGATGAGGGAATCTGGCGCAGAATTCGCCTTATACCTTTCCAAGAAAAATTTGACGGTAATGATCGTGATTTCTCAATCAAAGAGCGGTTAAAGGAGCCCGATAATTTAGTGGCAGTACTGGCGTGGGCAGCTAATGGTTGCTTTAGTTGGCAAACAGATGGTTTACAAGAGCCTCCTAAGGTTATGCAAGCTACAGAGTGTTATCGTGAAGAGTCCGATGTTATTGCTCAGTTTATCGATGAGTGTTGCGTAACTGGGATAGGGCTTAAAGCTCAGGCAAGAAGTTTATACAGTGAATTCTCACGGTGGTGCGATGATACTGGACGAGAAGCAATGAACGAAACTAATTTTTCGCTTAAAATGTCTGAAAAGAGATTTGAGAAGAAACACACTAAAACCGGCAAGATGTGGTCAGGTATCGGACTTAAAGCTTTATTTGACTTTCAACGTTCCCCAAATATTATGTAATAAAAAAGGTGACGGGTGACGGGTTGTGATGATTATTTTACCTATTATCAAAATATTTCATTTTAAAAATATTATATATATATATGTATATATGTAAAATAGGTGAAATTGAGGTCAAACCCGTAACCCGTCACCTTCGGAAGAGGTGCTGAATTTGCAAGAAGCTATTGTAAAACAAATTGTGATTTTAACAGATCGGGTGAATTCGGGTAAGCGATTGCTAAAGGTAGATTGTCCGTATTGTGGTAAAACCCATACCCATGGTGGTGGCATGGTTACGGATGATATTTATGAATTTGGCGGATCTCGTTCAAGTCATTGCTGTAAGGATACGCCGAATTCCCAGTACTGCTTAGTCATTCCAAGTGAAGTACCAATTATTTATTTTAATTCGCGAAATGGTAAAAAGCAGATTCGGGGTGCGGGAGGTATGAGTGTTGAATAAAATATGTCCACTTATAGACAAGCAGTGCCTAAAGAATGAATGTGTGATGTTTGTAAATGCTGATTGCAAAGTGTTGAATGGACTCATTGCACTAGATAACGGACTAACGGATATTTCCATGGCAATCGAAGAAAAAAGAGTTAGTCGTTAATATCTAAAAAGGATGTGTAGATAAAATGAAGCAGCAAGAACCTGAATTAATGAGATTACAGCGTGAGATGGATGAATGGATAAACAACGAAGTTGGACCGGTACGTAATAAAATTCTGGAATTAAATACTCGGATCAATGGGATTGACAATAAACTTAGGTGGTCGAATGAACTCACTGTTCAAGAACGCATTCAACTGGAAGAAGAAGAAGAATTGCTTGCTAAACAGCTAAAGAAATATATGGATCAATCTGATAATCTTGCTAATATTAGGCGCTCAAAGGTTCAAGCAATATCGGATATCGAGGGAAAGATATATCAACTTAGATTAAGTCGTGATCGACATATTGCATCTGGAGAACGCGAGGAGCAGTTGGCTAGAGATTATGAGTCAGTAATTGACTTGGATCTAATTATTGGGATAGAGCCTGTAATACAAAAACAAACCTAGAATCTTAGGTTTATTGATGAAAAGATAGTAAAAAGCTGTGGTTTTTGATCGAAAACCTACAGAAGTATTCTCTATTAATTCTATGGGGTATACCCGATTAAGTATCTATTGGCCCTTATATCCAAAAGAGCGGAGCCCGACTAGCTTATACAAAATTCGTTTTTTAAAATTTTAAAATATGGGGGAACAAAAATGAGTGTGGATCGTTTAGTCAGAGATATTTCTAAGGCAGTAAATAATGCTAAAAAACAGCAGCAAAATAAAACTTGGCGTGGCCAGGTTCAAGGAAAAACTGTGGTGCTTGGTGGTAGGGCGTATTTATATACTACTGGTGTAGATATACCTATGTCTGATGGGGACTGGGTCGAGGTCATGATATCTGGTTCCCGCGCACTGGTAATAGGCCGATGAGAATGGAGCGAATTAATAAAATTGTTGGTAGCCGCTACATTACAGAGTCCGGAGCAAAGCGCACAATTGGCAATTTTGATCCTCAGGTTGGCGACTTTGTATGGACGCACGGAGATGTGATATTTGGGCATCAGGCGCCGCAGAATACGGCTAGGCCGGTAATTCACCCAAAACAGTATAAATTTGCCGATTCCCATTCTTTAATGATGTATTACACTAATATTAATATCACCAGAGTGGAAAAAACAAAGCCAATAATACCTCCTGATTTATCCGCAAAATTACTATTGCATTGTTATAATAAAAGCATTGAATATCTCGTGTGGATATGGCCCACAGATGATGATCTATGCAAGTGTTTGATCCAGCGAAATGGAGTTGCCATAGAAGAATTTATAAGTGTGTATCCCGCAGTACCAGAATGCAGTGATGCTTATATTGATGATGATGGTAATTTAATATGGGTAGCTGAGACGAATACATATATCGATGAATCGGTTTTTATATTAGCAAAGTATTCTAACAATACACTGATAGACTCAAGATTGTTTACTTATTCATTGCTAAAATCAGCAATGGAAAACGACATTGCTAACATAATGAATACTGCTTATGACAATACAACTATTACGACATCCAACCAGCAAGAAACAACAGAAGTATACACTTGTTGCATATCGCCCAACACTGTGTTCGGAATAGAATATGAAGCCAAATACGATAGTAAACAGGCGCTGCCAGACTCCTTATATCGCTATGCTAGTTTCTACACTTACATTGTTGATTTATGGAATCTGGACATGTATGTATTGCTGGGCGGCAACGGTAATTATCAAGCTGGAATACACACGGCGGCAACAACATATGATCGCTTTACTGGGGAACCGACTGATAATTCATACCTCTCTGGTGAATATTTGCTTATTGCTGCAGAGTTAACTAGGCGATATAAAAGCAGTGATTCATCTGTTGTTGCTGAATCGCAGATTATTGATCCAAATAATTTAAGTATGACAACGAGCCATCAATATAGTTTTACCAGTACGCTAGTACGGACCGGCAGTGGATCAATTAGTGGGCATGTTGTTTATGATGATGTAATGATAACAAAAACAATGTTTACCGCTAGTATCTCATTCAGCACTGATCAAGCTGATCTAGCGCAATGCGTCCTAACATTTACAAGTGGCCCCAATCAAGGAAAGTCAAGGACAATAGATTTACCGCCTTATTATGGTAGTGGAGGCATCTTTTATTTAAGGTTTAATAGCGCATGGGACTATACGCCGTTAATTAACGATACATTTAGTATTTCAGTTGCATTTGCTACAAGAACCATAACTGAAATTACTGCTGATTTCACATTTACAGTATCTGGATTAGAGTCGAGCATAGTTAATGAAAGCCCTGATATATTAACAGACTTAGGCAGTGGATACCAAGTTAAGCAAGTGATGTTAGCTATAGGAAATGGTTATGAGCCAGAGTTTACGTGGGAAATAGACTATAATTCCGAAAAGATTTTTGATGGCGGCAATGCTTATGTAAGTATGCAACCTAAGGCATGGTGTGTAAAAAATAATGCATTAACTGGACTGTTGCCAGAGAGTGGTAGAGTAATTAAAGCTAAAGAATTATCAGTAGTTACAACAGAAGCGGTGGCAAATTTATTTAATAATAATATTGTTACTAAACGTTTTTGTGAGTATTAGTTTTAATTGACAATAATATTACTGTAATTGTTTTAATTAAACCGCACTAATTTGAGCAGTATTTTTACTGGGGGTGGGGATTGTATTGTGGGGGTGGCGTAGTTGATTAATATAGATCAAGCTAAATCATTTATAGCGAACAATTGGAAATACATTATCGGGACTGTCGTGGTGGCAGTCCTTATTTATTTTACACGAGCAGAATATCAGGATTGGAAGCAACATATCAAGGATCAAGCTGCAAAGCCAGCAGCTACAACAGAATTGCCGCCACAAATTATTAACGAAGGCAGAAACCAGAAACCATCAGAGAGGTAGCAGTGCAGGTTCCTAGTGCTCCAGGAGCGGTACTGCAGGTTATTGAGCGCAATGGCAAGGTTATTGCAGTTGTTGGCGATCAAGAAGTTGAAATTCCTAATCAAACAGGGCAGCCAACAGTCAGTTTAGGTGATAATGGGGAGCTTCGGTTAACATCAGCAACTACAACTAAAATTGATGTAACTGACATGGCTAATGCACAGGCGCGATTACTTGCCGATAAGGAGCTGGCTGAGCAGTCCAGAATACATGAAGCCGAAATGAAAAAAGAAAAGTCGTCCCGTAATAAGGAACGACTTGTTTGGATTGTCGGTACTGCTGGTGGAGCGCATTTATTGACAAAATAATTATGGTCTACTTTGTAACCGTCAACTTAATATTAACATAAGATAAAAAGTAATCAGAAAGCGTTTAAATATTGGGTAAAAGGGAATGTGTCTAAATAAGACCAGCCAAAGGTTGGAAATAAGATAATTTGGAGGTAATGTAAATGGCTATAATTGGGCAGACTTTATTAAACCCTGAGAGTGGTTGGAGACGATTTGATAATCCTTACTCAGCATTAACCTATACAGGCCAGTGGGATCAGGGTAATTATGATGGATGGTATAATAAAACATCGACATATACCTCGGCGGTGAATGCGTCAGTGAAGTTTAATTTTATTGGTACTAAACTTAGGATCATAGGATATCGTGCTCCTGATAGAAGTAACAATATTGAGGTTATCATTGATGGGGTTAATTACAGTTTTAGTTGTAATAATCAAGCAGCGTCTGGCTATTGCAGTTTGGTGTATGAGATAACAAATTTATCATTGTATGAACATCGTGTAGTCATCATTAATAAGGATTCACGGTATTTTAACTTTGATGCTATTGATATTGATGAAACTGGGACTGTGACTCAATATAACCCAGATATTGTGGTATCTCCAGCAAACTTAATTGCAACTGCAGGTAATGCCCAAATTACTCTTTCGTGGGATAGTGTTACTGATGCAGTCGGTTACACTGTTAAGCGCTCTCTGACATCAGGTGGTTCGTATGTGGCTATTGTAGATAATATCACTACAAATAGCTATGTTGACACAGATGTTGAAAATGGAACGACGTACTATTATGTTGTATCTGCTTTAGTGGGTGGAGTTGAAAGCGACAATTCCAATGAAGCTTTTGCGACGTTGGTGGGTGATCCGATGCCAAGCGAGGAATCAATTCTTAAAGTAATAATGATTGATTCCAGCGAACGTGAGTATCGGATTGATAAAGAGGAATTAAGTCGCTTTTTAACATGGATGGATCGTCCAGCAACTGTTGGAACTTCCTTCTTTGTATTTGATAAGGTTATTACAGAAAGTAAAGAATATGTGCTCTTCGATAAGATTATTAGCTTCGAAGTAACTCCAATAGCGTAGTTCTAACAGTAAAGCCCTGCGGCTGTCCTAACGGATGGCTGCAGGGTTTTATTATTAATCACTCCTAAAAATAATATACAGATTACCTATACAAATATGGCAGTTTGTGTGCGGATAAATAATATAAGGTATAATTGTAGTTTTTATTAGCATCTAAGTTATTGGGTAAATATTAAATGTCGATAACTTCATGGGAATTGCACGATGAAAACTGTCTATGACAAACAAGATAACTTCAGATAATAATTCTATTTACCATTTTTGGGATAATAAAGAAATTAAAATCTATGCATTGTAGAAAAAATGTTAATTATAGTATATTATGTAATTATTATTAATTTATTAAAATTCGGAGGATATATGGCAGAAATAAATATGACTACAAGTACGTCTACTTCAGTTCCTCTCAAGAAGAAATCTTATTTTTCACACCCTGCATGGATACTTATAATTGCATTGATCTTGCTTATTATATCCCATGCCCTTCCATTATGTCTTGCTAGTGAAGTAATAAAAGAAATTGGAATAGCAATCATAATTTCGGTGACTTTAGTAGTTGCTCTTGAAACAAATCATTATAAAGACTATTTTATGGGGATGTTTAAGGGGCAAGCAACGGAGTTGCTAATTGACGATAAATATCTTGAAGGACTTAGTCTCGCACGGCAGAAAAAACTAAAAGAGAAAGTAGACAAATTGCTTTTTTTTAGACAAAGAAATTATGATACTGCTGGGCTTTGGCCGTTTTTAAATACTGAAATGGCAGAATTGCTTAATGGGTATTATTTTGATGAATATCACATGAATAGTGATTGTGAGATCTTGCAGATTAGTGAACAGACAGTAATAAAGAAGAAAACATACAGGCGTATGATTTTTGTTAACCCGACACATAACTCAATTAAGCTACAGTTTCCTGTTAATTGTAGTATGATGCCAATAACGGGTATAGACGATAGTGATATTTTTAAAATTGATAAAGTGATGATCGATAAAAAAGACTATTCTGTAGAAGTTACAAAGCTTTTAAAAAATCAGCCAACAAGTGTAGATAGCACAGATAGATATTGCTTAAGCTTTTATTGTGATTATTATATAGAGTTAAAAGCTAATTCAAGAATTGAAGTATCGTTTGAAGTTGACACGATTGTCCCTATAACTGACCAATCATATAGTCATAGAATAGCTAGGCCATGTAAAAAGTACTATTCAAAGTTCACTGTTCATTCTAGTGATTATACGGTTGAAGGATGGGGGTTTGCTTTTAATGACACTAAAAAGTTGCATTGTAATCGACAAAAAAGATGGATGGAGATCGAATTTCGAGATTGGATTTTACCTGGTGATGGAATTATCTTTTTATTACATAGAAAGCACTAACTGAAAGTTTTTCTCAAAAAACTGTTCACAAGATAGAATATATAGTATAAAATATAAACAAAATACTAATTACTAACAGAAATTCTTATAATTAGATGAGGAGGAAATGATTATGTTATTATTAGAGGCAGAAAGAACATAAAGTTGCGTGCTCATTGAAATAAGCTTTTCTTTTTACCTAAAACAGCTGCTGTCTATGGCGGCTGTTTTTTTGTTTTAACAGACAAGTTAAGTAAGATTCTATAATAAATTTGGATCAGCCTTAAAATAGTAATAATTACCGAGACAGATTAATGCATATTATTTGTTAAAAAAGATAAAAAAGGATTAGTTAGATCGTTAAAGAGCCTATTAATAACAGTGCTATGGTTGTTGACCTTATGGCAGCATTGCAGGCCAGCATGGCAGCTATCAAGGGAAAAGATGAAAAGCCTAAAAAAGAAAGAAAGCGTAATGATTGCCGTCTACCTTTGGGTAGACGGTTTTTTCTATTTATTACCGCTTTACATTTTCGAACGTGTGTTCTATATTGTTCTTTGAGGTGGTAAATATGGCTAAAACATTTGTTGGTGTAATGGCAGAGCATGATATTAATGGTAAAATTACTCCTTTAAAAATAACGTGGACCGATGGACGACAGTTTTCTATTGACCGTGTGTTAGATGTACGCCAAGCAGGTGCCATGAAAGCTGGAGGTTGTGGCACCTGCTATATTTGTCGAATACATGGCAAAGAAGTGTATTTATTCTGTAATAAATTAGATGGTAAATGGTTTATCGAGCATTAAAATTGTGGGAAAGTGGTTATAGATAAAAACACCCGCTCTGAGAGATTGATTCTCTTAGGCGGGTTTTATTTGCTTATTGCGTCGATAAATATACTCTGTTGCCAGTTGTTTTACTGCGTTCTAATATTTCACTCCAGTGATCATGAGTATAACTTACAACGGCTTTATGAATTCCCATAAAATCATTATCACTTGAGATATCGCTCCATACCCATTTCTTTTCACCTTTTATATCACTGTCTGATATAATCTTTTGATTGAAAGCATTAATTTCAAATGAAGTCATTTTAATAAAAGGATATTCAAGATCAAACATTAATTTTGAATTAAAATGCGAATTTTCACCATGGGCAATTGTGCGACACTCAACAATATTGGTATTTCCGGTAAAGTAACCATTATTAGACACGAAGCGTAAAGTCTCGGTCTGTATAAATACAGGATGCTTACCATCCAGACTTCCTACGTATAGTTCTTCAGCTAAGCAGATTGCAGTTGAAACCATAATAACAATGAACAAATATAGGGATATTATGATTCTCAAGGAATAAACCTCCCAAAGGTGTTCTTATTAATGTAGAATTAGGTTGCCTACCAAAATATTCCTGCATGGGGGAGTGTTTTATTAAAAATAAAGTAACGAACGGAAAATTCAGTTCTCAGGGAAAGGCGCTGATTAGGGAGGGTTCGACATATGTGTCGAGTACTATGGTGGAGTAGCATCAGATTTTAAATTAACTGATTATTTTGTCAATACAACGGGCTTTAGTTTTCTTAAAGCGAATTATCTCATAAATAGATAATTTACCGCTTAAGAAGTGGGACTAAACATGAGGTGGAATATGGACAAATACTTAACTCCAGATGAAGTCGGCAATTTGCTGCGGGTTAGCGAGGCAGTAATTATTGATTGCCTGTCCTCTGGTACTCTTCCTGGCATTAAACTTGGTAATTTGTGGCGAATACCTTCGGTAAGATTGGAGAAATTTCTTGAATCAAGTATGCAATATAAAGAGAAAGTCCATGTAGAAAAAAAAGCTTTACCTAGACCTGAACAGCAGAAGCAGGATAAGAACGTAGAATACTTCTCTTGTGACGAGGTTGCAGAAAGATACGGAGTTAAAAAAATTACTGTGTGGTTTTGGATTCGAGAGAAGAAACTTAATGCAATTCAAACCGGTAAAAATTATCGTATTCGCATGGAAGATTTAAAAGAGTTTGATGATAATAGAATGACCCAACGGACTAGCATTTGCTAAATTACGATCAAATACAAATTAAGTGAGGTGAAAATGATGGATGCAAAACAGAGGCTGCCAGATTTAATAACAGTCAAGGAGCTTGAGCGGTTCCTCGGCATTTCAACGCCAAGGGCTTACGAATTAGTACACTCTAAGGGATTCCCCACGGTAAAAGTCGGGCGTGGTTATCGCGTCAATAAGGATAAGCTTATTGAAATGGTTGAGAATGGGCGTGTATTTTGATGTCGCTTAAATAGTAGGAAGGAGATGAAAACACGAGCAACCCAACGCCTTCAACGCATCCAGCAAATCAAAAACAACATGTTAGGTGTTACTGCTATTGATGGTATTGCTATGGTAAGCAGTCGTGATGTTGCTGATATGTTTGAGAAGCGACATGACAATGTACTGCAATCCATAGCTAACTGTGGATGCAGTAAAGAATTTAATCTCCTGAATTTTAAGGAGACCTTATATAAAGATAATCAGGGAAGGAAACAGCGTGAAGTTTTGATGACTAAAGACCGATTTGCTTTTATAGTCATGGGTTTCACTGGTCGTAAGGCGGCGATATGGTAGCTAATAGTTGAGAACGGCATGCATGAATTCACTTTCCCTGGGTAGGCGAAAAATCGGCAGACTACTAAAGTTATAAATGTAGGACTCCTCAAAATTGAGGGCAGTGTAAATTTGCAGGAATTATTTACCTTTTGCCGAATTTTACATGAAAAGGCAAATAGGGGGCGCTTGAAAAAATGGATATTGACACAACGAAAATCACTAATGATTTAACAAAACAAATATTAAAATCTTGTGGTGATAACCATGCCGCTGCTTTACAGGTTATGAGTGAAGTCGGGAAGCAGTTGTCGCAGAATGGTTCTGCTATTCTTATGGATAATGCTAAAAAGTAATAAGCGAGTGAGGAAAGAGCTTTCGGGCTCTTTTTCTTTTACTATTAGGAGGTGCCAATCAATGACAATAACCTGCACTGACACTGACTGCAAATATAATACATCCGGTAACTGCACAGCCACCGCCATTGACCACACCTCTGATAGATTCTGTGTTACTGGTCGCCGTCGCCCGCGTGATGAGATACGCGACGCAATGCAGACGTTTAATGCTGGATGTAGGCCGACGCAATCGGGTTATAAGGCTGTGAGTGGGAAGGTGTTGCGGTGATGGAAATACACCGCGGATAACCCCACAGGGCATATGGGGGGCGAAAACCTGCGAAAACAGGAGTATTAAAGAGCGGAGCCCCAAGAGACGCAAGATTTCGGGAAATTCAATAATTTTTGAGCAGACCTACTATTGTTAGTAGGAAACGTAAAACAGAAAAACAAAGAAAACGAGCGAAAACCAGAGAGTGTGAGCGAGATATTTTAGGTATATGGGCGAATATCGCTGTTCAAAGTAGATCAGTTTGTGCAAAAAATAGATCGGCTTTAAAATAAGCTGATCTGTTTTTTTGTGCCAATATGTAAATTTACTTAGCTTTCCATTCAATCTTGAAGTTAATTGCTTCAGCAATTTCTTTGGCCTCGCTGTATTTTAGCGTTCCTCTTGAAAGTTTATTGGATATATTCTGCGGTGTTGTTTGGTTTTCAGGTAGTCGTTTTTCGTTCATAGTTTTAACGATGTGTTGTAATGTTAATCCGCTAAGTGCAATATAAGACCTAATTTCATTTCCAATTTTGTCGTAAATTGTAAACACCTCCCTGCATTTTATGATAACACTATAGTTTCAATTTTGTAAATATAGTTTATAAATATTTGATATAGTGTTGATTGTTATAACGATATGGTGTATATTTAAATCATAACGATATAAAAGCGTGGATGGATTAAGGGGTTGAATACTAATGTCTAAAAGATGCAAGAAAGAATGTGTAACTTTAATCTTGCACAAAGGGAAGATTGATATGACTTTAGTTATAAGTAAAGAAGTCTATGATGTTTTAGTGAGAGAAAATTTACTTGGTGGGAGTGATTATTTTGAACATATTTAACAAACTAACGGGTTGTGCAATGGACGAAACTATTAATGCTTCAATTAATACAAATATATTAATGCAATATCCAGAGTTTGTAGCGGCTTCGAAAGAAATTGAAGCCGCTTATGATGAGCTTGTTGGATTAATTAATAAACATCCGGCGTTGATGAAATTAGTGAACGCTTATGCTGATCAAGGATCTGTTACTGAAAATATTGTATATCGCCAAGGGTTTGCTGATGGCTTGAGATTTTTAACTTTGGGATTGGCCTGGACGCCAAATGGTCAGAATTTAAAGGTATAGATGGTTTTATTATGCCCGAGTTGCGGAACAAAAGAGGAACTATAAGCGTACAGCCATTAGAACAAAATAATGCTGAAGCAAGTTGATTTAGAGTAAGAATAACCATTTAGTATTGAGGCGATCGCTATTGTCGCTATTTTGCTTGTATTCTAGAGTTAGAATGCTTATAAGATAAGGACTTAAAGAGGTTTTATGTACGTTCTATGGCGAATAATTACTGTATAAGCAAACGAACGGATTGGCGAATAAGTATCATTTATCAGGAGGGTATTAACTTGGCCGAAAGAAGAGAAAATGGTGCTGGCACGAAGCCCAAATATGATAAAGAGCGGAATCGTTGGTGTCAGAAGATTAGTTATTCCGACCACAATGGGATTAAGAAACGTAAAAGCATATATGGCGGTACTGAGGGCGAATGCAAACAGAATACTAAGAATTTTATTAGGGACGTTGAAGCCGGACTTGATATGACCGCTAATAAAATGACTGTTGGCCAGTGGCTTACTAAATGGCTCAAAACGTATAAAAAGCCCGCCCTAGAGGTTACAAGCTATGCTAGCTACGAGCACCAGGTTAATCATCACATTACACCGAAGTTGGGCGGGGTAATACTTAAACAGCTAAAGCGTATACAAATTCAAGAGTTTTTTAATGAGAAGTCTAAGAAGCTATCGCCCATGACACTAGAACTGATTAAGGCTATATTGGTAAATGCTCTAAAAATGGCAATGGTGGATGGTTATATCATTAAGAATCCAGCGGTAAGCTTAATGTTACCTGCTGTTAAGGATAAAGTCGTAAAGCCATTAAGCAAAGAAGAAATAGGTAAATTATTAAAGACTGTAGAGAGCGATAGGCTTTATTCTATGATTTATCTAGCAATATACACTGGTATGCGCAAAGGTGAGCTTGCAGCCTTAACCTGGCAGGATGTGAACTTAAAATCTAAAACCATCCATGTAAGGCACGGAGTAAAATATAATCGAGAAGCGAAGCAGTATGAGATCGGCAGCACTAAAACACCCACAGCAGTAAGAGATATTCCAATAAGTAAGATTGTTGTGGATGAGCTTAAGCGCCATAAAGCACGCCAGGCTGCTGAGCAGCTCGAAATAGGTGATGCATACGAGAAGAATAATCTTGTGTTTGCAAGGGAGAATGGCAAAGTAGCAGTATTGAATGGAATTGATATTAAGTTTTCTTCATTAATTACAAAGTCAGGAATAGAGCGTCGGACATTTCACGATTTACGCCATACGTTTGCTAGCATATGTATATCTCAAAAGGTAAATATTAAAGCTCTTTCTGAGTATCTAGGGCATTCAAATATAAGCATTACCTATGATGTGTATGGCCATTTACTGCCAGGGGACAAAGAAGGGATTACGGATACCATAACGGCGTATTTAATGGGTATCTAGAACAGTACCGCTTACAACTATGTAGGCGGTTTCTTTGTTTATAGCAGGAATAATGTTCCTTTTGCCGAAGGTTGCATTAATTTGGTAAAAGGAGATGTTGATTAATGAGTTCAAATCTTTATATTGGATTAACTCCTGAAGAATTGCAAAGATATTTGGAGGATTTTGGATTAAGGTCAGGAGCAATGATAAGTGCAGATGATCTTAGTAATATTATAACAAGTATAATTGTAATGAATAACGAGGCACTTGCTGATCAAATAGTTACAGCCGTAAATAAAGCTTTTGATGACCATAGAAGTGGTGATCATAGATAAGCATATAAATCGCTTAAAACCGTTCTAATCAGGGCGGTTTTTTTACATATTGTGTTAAGCAGGACTTAAATGTGTAATTGCCGAATGCTGTATAAAAATGCAGGAGGCGGGTAGTTATTTCTCTTTTATTAGATGTTATAAAAACAATGATTAATCCTGAAAAAGCAGGAAGAGAACAGGCGGAAATTGTTATTGCTGAATATCAGATTGCAAGTCAAGCTGATAAGGAAAGTACAATAAATAATTTAATTGGCGATGCAAAAGAGTTCAGAGAAAAAGTAATAGAAGCTATTAAAACTTATGTTGGAATGGCAATTGCAACAGTTATTATTGCTACTTGCTATTATAACTCTGGCATGTTTTTAAGCTCTACAATCATAACAGGAATAAGAATGATGTCTGGATTCTTTATTTTTATTTCGGTATTTGGTAGAATATCAGATCAACAGTATATAGCTGGACCAGGATATTTTGAGATATTGAATGTTAAGCTCTGGAAGCTATTATACTTAATAGGGACTGCATTAATGTTTTTTACATATCTCATATAACTAATAAATTAAGAGCCTTAGGGCTCTTTTTCTTTGATTAGTGAGAATGAAATTTGGGACAGTTTTTGGGACAGTTAGTATTAAATAGGGTTAATCAGAGTAGAGCGTAAATGCCTATAAATCCATCAATAATAAGCACCCATAAACATAGTTAATCACATAAAATTAACATAGAATTAACAAAGCCTTAACACAAAAACTAGCCCGGTGGCTTACAATAAAGTTGTGTAATTTACTATTATATGGGAGGGTCTTATTAATGAAGTTTTTACGTAAATCCAAAATGATGATAGCCGCGGTTGCCTTAATGCTTGGCGTGACTTTTGTTGCCGGCTGTGGCGGACAAAAAGAGGCTGCCGCTGATTTACAAGGTACTGTGACTGCTTCCGGTTCGACTGCACTTTTGCCATTGCTTAAACCTGCGCAAGAAGAATTCCAAAAGAAGAACGCTAAAGTAACTGTAAATATTGCTGGTGGTGGATCCTTTACCGGGATGAACCAAGTGGCTGCAGGCTCTGTGAATATTGGTAACTCTGATGTTAACCTGCCAGCAGATTTTAAAGACAAAGGATTAGTGGATCATCAAGTCGCCGTAATTCCATTCGTCTTTATTGTAAATCCGGATGTATCGGTTGATAATTTAACACAACAGCAATATGTAGATATTATGACTGGTAAAGTAACCAACTGGAAAGAAGTTGGCGGCAAAGACCAAAAAATTACCCTTGTTCATCGTGCGAAATCTTCTGGTTCCCGTGCAACTATTGCTGAAGTTGTATTAAAAGGCGCAAACTTTACTGATAATGCTGTAATTCAGGATTCTAACGGGGCTGTAAGAGCGGCTATTGCCAGCACTCCAGGCGCTATCGGGTATGTAGATGCTCCTTATGCAGATAATACAGTGAAAACATTATCTTTCAATGGTGTTAAATATTCTCCTGAGGCGGTTACTGGCGGTCAGTATCCAGTTTATACCTACGGTCACATGTATACAAAAGGTGAAGCAACTGGCGCAGTGAAAGCTTTCATTGATTATGTTATGAGCAAAGAATTCCAAGAAAACTATGCTGAGAAGACTGGCTTTATCCCAGTAACAAAAATGAAGAAATAGTCTTTCACATTACGAGTCATGCCGATGGCATGGCTCTTTTTGTTTTCTAAGGTGATATTTGATGTTGTTGATTGATAACAGCTTAATGGTATTGTTACTGAAAAATTAACAAAAACTTAACATTATCCTAACAATGACAATAGGCACTTTTGCTTATAATTTTAGATGAACTAGAACATACATGTAAGGATGTGAAGCTTGTCATGGAATTAGCGGCAAAGGAGCATAACGTTATGAATACAGTCAACCGTGACCATAAATTAAAACTTTTATATGATCGCTATGTACGCTATTTATTTATTGCCAGTGCCTTTTTAATGACGGTCATTATTTTGGCTATAATCGTATTTGTTGGTCAGCAAGGCCTAATGACGTTTGCTGAGGTAAGTCCGCTGGAATTTTTTCTTACTACCAAATGGGACCCTATGGAAGGACAATATGGTGCATTGAGCTTTATTGTTGGCTCAGTGGCTGTCACGATGCTGGCCATCTTCTTTGGAGCACCATTGGGATTGGCTGGCGCGGTATTTATGGCTAAGATTGCACCAAGCTGGATTAGAGAGATTATGCGCCCAGCAACAGATTTATATGTGGCGATTCCATCGGTTGTTTATGGCTATGTCGGTTTGACCATCCTGGTACCCTTCGTACGTGAATTCTTCCATGTTAGTATTGGTTTTGGGTTGCTTTCTGCCGCAGTTATTTTAGCGGTCATGATATTGCCAACTATTATCAGTATCTCAGAAGATGCGCTAAGATCAGTGCCACGGCCTTTGGAAGAGGCCTCACTAGCTTTAGGAGCAACCCGTTGGCAAACTATCTGGCAAGTATTGTTGCCAGCTGCGCTGCCGGGAATTCTTACTTCGATTATTTTGGCTATGGCCAGGGCAGTTGGTGAAACGATGGCTGTGCAAATGGTTATCGGGAATACGCCGCAGCTTGCACGTTCCTTATTTATGCCGACATCAACCTTACCAAGTGAGATTGTGGTTGAGATGGGGAACACTCCCTTTGGTTCGGCTTGGGGGAACTCCCTGTTTTTGATGGCGCTGGTATTGCTGCTAATTTCGCTGGCAATGATTTTGATTATTAGACGGATTGCTCAAAGGAGAGTGGCGTAAATGTCGGCACGGATTATGAATAAATTAGCCACTGGTGTTATGTGGCTGTCCGGATTACTGATTGTCGGTATTTTGGCTGCCTTTTTATTGTTTATTTTATATAAAGGATTACCTGTATTGTCATTCGATTTCCTATTTGGTATGCCTAGTGAGATGAAAGCGGGCGGCGGGGTTGGACCGCAGCTATTTAACTCTTTTTATATTTTATTGCTGTCTATGTTTAGTTCTATTCCGATCGCTCTTGGTGCTGGCATATATTTGGCTGAATATGCAGGCAATAATCGCCTGACCGATTTAATCCGACTAAGTACCGAGAGCCTGGCTACAGTTCCGTCGATCGTTTTAGGCTTGTTTGGCATGATTATCTTTGTGAACATGTTCGGATTGGGTTTTAGTATTATCGGTGGTGCTTTGACTTTGACGCTGCTCAATCTGCCGGTGCTTGTCCGGGTTACGGAAGAGTCGATCCGTACAGTCCCGATGCATTATCGTGAGGCTAGTCTGGCTCTTGGGGCAACGAAATGGCAGACAATTTGGCGGGTAGTACTTCCAAACGCATTACCGGGTATTATTACTGGTATTACTTTAACTGCAGGACGAGCGTTGGGGGAGACTGCCATTCTAATTTTTACTGCTGGTACCACGGTGTCAAGAATAGTGCCTGATTTTGATGTAACTGCCGCCGGGGAGACGTTGGCTGTACACATGTGGTATGTTATGGCGGTTGGCTTAGTTCCAGACCGGGTTAATATCGCCGATGGTATTGGCGCGTTATTGATCTTAACCATTCTCATCTTTAATCTGATGTTTACCATACCAGGTAAAATATTGCAAAAGAAGCTTGGCGCTTCCGGACATTAAAAGTTGCCCCGTTTGGGGCCTTTTTAATGGTTATACATAGGCCTAAATTTTAACAAAAATGGTAATTGTTAAGCTTGTGTTATGGAATGGTTAAATGTGTTGTACTGCCATGTTATTGCAGAAATTTTTGTTATAAGATTAGTTTAAGATACCAGTATTGGAGGTACGACTGTGGTAAATAAAATAGCTGGTCTTATTCGGACGAAGATTAAGCTACCGAAACAGGATGGATTTGGATTTAAGCAAGAAAAGCTAAAGCAGAGTTTTGTTAGAGCTATGCAGTGGCGTCCGCAGAAAATATCTTTTGTGAACATAGGCCAAACATTAGCATCACTGCGGCATATTAACCGGAAAATAATTTGGCAATCAATGGCTTCTCTTAGTACAAAAGGAGCGCTCTTTATTACGCTTACCTGCATGATTCCAGTAGGGACAGTGGGCTGGTACTTTATTCATGAGACAGCTGCAAGTTTAACGACTGCTGCTATTGAAAAAAACAATAAAGTGGCGGACCGGATTGCCAGTGATGTAGGCAACTACCTGCAAAATAAAAAGAATTTCTTAATGCTTACCAGTGGTGATGCTGCTATTCGGTCGATGCAAGCCGAATCAGGAAAGCGTTACTTAGATACAGTTAAACCGTTTTTGGGAGGCAATGAAACTCTTTTTGTTGCCAGGATTGATGGACAGCAAATTTTACGAACCGATAGCAGTCAGACTGTCAATATTGCCGATCGTGAGTACTTTAAACTGGGCATGCAAGGACAAGCTGGGTTTTCAGAGCCCCTTAAAAGCAAGGTAGACGGTAAACTCACGATTATTGGAACAGCACCCATCTACGGACCGGATAACAAAGTGGCTGGGCTGCTAGGTGCTAATATTGCCATGCAAAATCTTACGGTCATGGTTGAACAGGTATTGTCGCAAAATCCAGGTTACGGAGTAACCATTATTAGTAAGAATCGAGTACCCCTGTTTCATCAAGGAGATTCTTCAGCAGTTGAAGAACAACGGGCTTTGACAGAAGACTTCTATCAGGTGGCTGTTGATAAGCAAAGCGGCGACACTGTGGGACTGGTACGTGGACAGGATTATTTTGTTTCTTATCGGCCAATTAGTAATACTGATTGGGTTGCAGTGACTACTTACCCGAAAGATGTGGCCTTGCAGGCTGCGTCTGCCATGATTGATCGTGGAGTGCAGGTAACATTGCTCATTATTGCAGGTTTTGTTGTAGTGGGAATTTACTTTATGAAAAAGGCACTGGCTCCCTTGCAGCAATTAGTAATAGGCGTAGAAAGTGTGGCGCAGGGCAATTTAACGCAGCGATTGGATTGTCAACGACGAGATGAATTTGGTCAAGTTGCTACCGCCTTTAACGCCATGACAGAGAATTTGCAACAAATTGTAATGTCTGTTAAAGAGTCGGCGGCTTTGGTTTTTGAATCAAGCAGCAGTGTTGCCGCTGCTTGCTCTCAATCTCAGACCGGCAGTGACCAGGTTGCGTCTTCAATAGGAAGTATTGCCGGAAAGCTGTCTCAGCAGGGGCAAAATACAGTTGGAGCGAAACAAAGTTTAGAGCAATTGGTAGAGATTACAGAGGCGGTTGCCTTGAGTATTGCCAGTACTGCTCAGGCTACCAATGAATGTGCTGTTACCGCTGATCACGGGCAAGGCGTCATTAATCAAACCGTTGATAAAATGCTAAGCATCAAACAGCTAGTGGATAGCGCTGGGCGAACGGTGGAAACACTGGGAAAAAGTACACAGGAGATCGGAAAAATCTCTGATGTGATTGCCAGTATTGCCAGCCAGACTAATTTGCTGGCTTTAAATGCGGCCATTGAAGCAGCGCGCGCTGGCGATGCTGGACGCGGTTTTGCCGTTGTGGCTGACGAAGTGCGCAAACTTGCTGAACAGTCTGCTAAGGCGACCAAACATATTACTGAAATTACCCGCAAAGTCATGAGTGAAACAGAAGGCGTATTAACGGCTATGCAGCAAAGCTATAATCATGTTGATCAAGGGGTCGAGATCGCCCGGACAAGCGGCAGTGCTTTTGCTGATATCGTCGCCAGTGTTCAGGGCATTCAGTCTCAGGCTACGGTGATTAGTGAGCAAACCGAACAGCAGGTGTTATTGTGCAAAAAAACTATGACTGCAGTTGCCGATATTCATGATTTAACACAGCACAATACCGATAGTGCTCAGGATATTGCCGCCATCAGTCAGGAACAGGCCGCCGCTGCTCATGATATTGGTTATTCAATCGATAAATTAAAAACCTTGGCACATGAGTTGGAAGGTTTAGTGGATCAGTTTAAAATTTAATCGTTTTAAAGGAAAGAGATTGTCTTGCAGGCAATCTCTTTTTGTATTTATTTGGATGCTGACTGCCATACTAAGAGTAAATAGAAAGGAGGCAGATGAATGTTTGTGAAAAATCGTCGCAAGTTATTTTACATCATGGCAATGGTTGTCATGATGGCTATTGTTGTAACCGCTTGTTCCAAGCAGCCGCAGAAGTCGCCTGATCCCGAGACACCACCACAGAAGCAGGCCGTTCAAGGCACTGAGCCTACCATTACGGTATATATGCACGAAACCGGTGAGAAGAAGTCCATGAAGATGGAAGATTATATTGCTGGTGTTGTAGCCGGTGAGATGAAATCAGACTGGCCGGTAGCCGCGCTGGCAGCACAGGCCATTATTGCCCGTACTTTTACGCTGCAGGCTATTGATGAAAAAGGCGGTGTTCCGGCAAGAGGTACCCAGGCCTCTACCGATATCAAGGAGTTTCAAGCCTATAATGCGAAAGACGTTAATGATAATGTTAAGAAAGCTGTAGAAATGACAAGAGGTATGGTCATTACTTATCAGGGTAAACCTGCTCAAACTTGGTTTCATGCATCAGCCGGCGGAATAACTGCCACAGCTAAAGAAGGCCTGGATTATAAAAAGGCTGAACCGCCTTATATTCAATCTGTCCAGTCTCCTGATGATCTGGCACCCGCTGATGTGAAAAATTGGACAGCCAGCTTTACGAAACAACAAGTTATGGACGTATTAGCCAAGCAAGGAAAAAATGTTAATCGTATTGACAGCATAGAAATAGGCGAAAAAGGCCCATCAGGAAGGGCTACAATGCTAGTGATTAACAAAAATATCAGTATCTCCGGACCGGAAATGCGTATCGGTTTGGGCAGCACGGAGTTAAAATCAATGCTGCTTGACAAAGTAGCTGTTGAGGGTGATAAGGTTGTATTCACCGGCAAAGGCTATGGACACGGTGTTGGTATGTCGCAATGGGGAGCCAATAAGCTAGCTACCATGGGTAAAAAGCCTGAGGAAATCATTGGTCAGTACTTTAAGGGTGTTACACTTGAGAAGCGCTGGAATTAGCTGGAGATCCTGACTCATACCAATCATCAAAAGGAGTTACCGGCAGCATCTGGCTGCATGGTAGCTCCTTTTTGGTCATTGAGGCAATATTAAATGCATAAAAATTCCATTGGCAGCAACACTATATTAGACAAGCTTGTCTTAAACAGAAAGCGCTTGGCTATGCTTGAACAGTTTAAGCTAAAGGAGTGCACGAATGGGCGGAAATAAAAGTTCCAAATTTAATAAGCTGTCTGCGGCCGTTCCTCATGCGTCGTTAGCGAAGGCCAAGGAGAAGCTGGATTTATTAAGAAAATTTACAACCCAAGGCGCGGAATTGGGAGAAGAGATCACTCAGGTTGTCAGCCAAATGCGGCAAGTAGCCGCACCTGATAATCAGCCATTCCTATTTACAACGGTGTTAGCTGACAACGAGCATCTATTGCGCGTGGCCTTCCGTGATTGTGATGATATTAAATTTCGGTCTTTTGATGCCAGAGGAACCAAGGCGCTGCTTGTTTTTCTCGATGGCATGACCAATGTAACATTATTAGAAAAAAATGTGCTGGAAACGTTAATGGAGCCCACGAAGGGGCAAAAAGATGGGGCTATATCAGATCTGAAAGGTCTAGTTAATACGTTAATTACCTCGTCATCATTAACCTTAATCCGCAATACTGAAACTGCCATGGAAGCAATTTTGACGGGGAACGCCTTGCTTATGCTGGATGGTATTGCCGAAGTATTAACCATTGGTACAGTCAAACATATTAAACGCGGCATTGAGGAGCCAAAGAGCGAGGGAGCAATCAGGGCTCCCTTTGATGCCTTCAATGAGACGTTAAGTGACAATATTGTATTGCTGCGCAGGCGCTCACGCGATACCAATTTAAAAGTACAAATATCAAAGTTAGGTGATCGTACCAAGACATCGATTGCTCTCGTTTATGTTGCCAATTTAGTCAAGCCAGGTTTGCTTGAAGAAGTCAGGCGGCGTCTTGACACCATCCAGACTGATCAGATTTTACTGTCTTACACGGTGGCTGAGGCTATTGGAGATCATCCCTGGACACCATTTCCACAGACGTTGTCTACCGAGAAACCGGAGAAAGTGATATCTTCCATCTATGAGGGCCGGGTTGCCATCATGGTTGACAATACGCCTTTTGTATTAATAGTTCCCTGTACCTACAGCTCTTTAATGCAATCAACAGACGATTTTACCGTACAGCCTGTGATTGGCAGCTTATTGCGTATTACCAGGCATGGCGCTGCGTTTATTGCTATTTATCTGCCTGCCATTTATATTGCAATTGTTTCCTATCATCCGGGGATATTGCCAACTCCTTTAGCCATATCCATTGCTGAACTGCGGGCCAAGACACCGTTTCCTTCCTTTTTAGAGGCACTCATCATGGAGGCTTTACTGGAGTTGTTCCAAGAAGCCGTTGTCAGGCTGCCAGGCAAATTAGCTGGAGCAGCCAGTGTAGTTGGTGGTTTTGTTATTGGCACAACCGTGGTTCAAGCCGGTTTGGTAAATCCGTTATTAGTGGTTATCACCGCTGTTACCGCGATTGCTTCCTATAGCATTAGCAGTTACAACTTCGGGATTGCACTAAGGGCGCTACGTGTGCCGATGTTTATTGCGGCTACAGTACTGGGGATTTATGGGGTTATCATCAGCGCCTTGCTTGTCACCATTCATCTATGCTCGCTTCGCAGCTTCGGTGAGTCCTGGCTTGGCGGCATTACCGATATTACTTTACTGGAAGACTGGAAGGATGGTCTGGTACGCTTTCCTGAAAAGTTCTTAAGAACCCGCCCTAAAGAAATCGGTGCTCAGGACCGAGGGAAAATTGGTGATAATGGTGGCTAATTTAGAGGCTAAATCAAAAATGTCGCCATGGCAGTTGGCTATATTAGTTGCCGCAGTGGGGATTGGCACAGAGATTATTAGCGGTGGACGTGCATTAGCGGAAAGTGCTGGTGAGCACGAATGGCTGGCTTTTTTACTAGGGGGAATATTATATTGCGGGGTAGCACTCTTGATGGTCAAGCTGTCCGAGTATTATCCTGACCAGGATTTTCTGGAATATATTCCGCAATTATGGGGTAAAGTTTTAGGAAGTTTGATTATAGCGTTGCTTGTTCTGCTCTTTATTGGCTATTTTGCTCTTGCCTTAGGAAATTTTAGCCGGGTCATCACCATTTTTATGTTTGACAGGACCCCACCGGAAGTGATTGGTATTGCTATGGCAATTGCCTGTGTCTATTGTGCCCTGCAGGATTTTGGCACAATATTAAGGATTATTCAGTTTATCTTTATCATTACCGTGCCACTATTTTTTCTTGTTTTTTCTACCGGAGCGCTCAGTGTCCAGTTTGATAATGTACTCCCGCTCTGGCCGCAGCATATTGGCAAAGTACTTACCTCAATCCCGAATACTTGGGGAGCTTACGCGGGTTACGAGATTATCCTGCTGCTTTTTCCTTTAGTGTATCGCCGTAATACTAATCCCAGCATTGCTGTTGCCTCGGCTTTTGGCTGCATGGGATTTATCTATGTGTTCTTTGGCTTTCTTACCATCGGCGTGCTGTCGGCGGAGAACGCCAAAACATTGGCTTATCCGGCTATGGAGGTAGTACGGTTTGTTGAATTACCAGGTACTTTTTTGGAGCGTCTGGAAATTTATTTGTTAGGTGCCTGGATTCCCAACGTGTTTACTTCGCTCGCGCTTTATTTGTATGCTCCGGCCTATGTGTTAAGGCGCTTATGCGGCCATGTGGATCATCGGCCATGGGTATTGCTGATCATTCCTTGGCTGATCTTTGTTAGCACGTTTTTTACTGATATGAATCTTGTAGTTCAAACCATGGCCAAAGGCATTAAAATAGTGGGCCTGTCGTTTTCCTTTATTATTATCCCTATGAGTTTAGCTTTGGCCTGGTTACAGAAGCGGAGGAATCAATAATGCATTTCTCAAGAGGGGTATCAAGGGGCAGAATTAGGGTTATTCTTGTGGTTGTTTTGCTAGGCCTATGTTTGCTGTTAAGTGGCTGCTGGGATCGACGGGAATTGCAAGAACGAAATTTCGTGTTAGCGGTGGGAATTGATTATGCGGATCAACCGTCAGATAGTAAAGAGAAGGCCGAACAAAGGGTAGCCAGCTTTGTTCAGCCACACGGTAAAAAAGTTTATCAGTTAAGCTTGCAAGTGCTGAATATTTCACCATCTGGTGGCAGTGGTGGTGGCAGCGGTGGTGACAGTGGGGCAAAGGGTACGCCAAGGCAATTCGTTATTGCCAATACTGGGCAAACTATGTTTGAAATGGTACGCGATTTATCAGGTCAGGTCGGGCGCAGTCTCTGGTTTGAGCACATTCAGGCCATTGTTATTAATGAAGAAATTCTTAAGCAAGATGGCATTAAGCCGATTATTGACTTTTTTTCCCGTGATTCGGAAATGCGAGCCAGAGTTAGAGTGATCACAACACCTGGACAAGCTCGCAAGATTCTGGAATATAAAACGCCGAATGGTGAGCCAAGCGGTTTGTTTTTAAATAATTTGTTACGCAACCATATCAAGAATACTCATTTGATGGGGGCGAAGACTGATGTCGGCTTTGTACTGCAATATTTGGCCAATAAAACTGATTTTGTATTGCCGCGAGCCGAAATCGGCGGTGAGGTGCTGAAGGTTGGCGGTGGTGTCTTAATTAAAAAGGATAAAATGGTTGGCACTATGGACGAATATACCACGAAAGGAGTCAAGCTCATCCGGGCAACAGAAAAATCAGCGCTCATTACCGTAACTTGCCCTGAGCATCCCCAAAATGTATTTACCTTTGAATTATTCCAGCATGATACAAAACTGACCCCGCATATAGAGGGGGATAACATCTATTTCACCCTTGATATTTACATGATTGGTAATATTGGTGAACTGCAGCGCTGTCCGGGAGAAGGTCATGAAGGAACAGATAACAAGTTTCTTAGAGAAATGGAAGTGGCTTTTGCCGAAGAAGTTGAACGTAATGTACTGCACTCTTGGCATACTACCCAAGATTATCAAGTCGATGTTTTAGCTGCCGGGGCTGCTTTGAAAGCTTATGAGCCCAAGACTTGGGAAAAAGTCAAAGATAATTGGGATGAGATATTTGCAACCGTGCCGCTCATCCCCTCAGTTAATGTGACCATTCGGGGTACAGGTGAGCGAAATTAATGTTTTCTAACTAAATATAAAGCTGAATAACCAGAATGCTACGGCTGTACCTACATAGGCTACAGCCGTTTTACGGGCTAATTTTATCTCTTTGAGGCGTGGGCTGCTATGTTTCTCCAGTACGCCAGCCAGTTGGTACAAGGATGCTGCTGAGGCTAAAAACGTCAGTAGAATCCAGATGGTAATATACTTACCAAATAAAAAAGCAAACTTTTGCCAGGAAGCGTAGAGATCAATGCTCATCATCATACCTTCTTTTTAAATCTTGTTATTTGTAGTATGCCCCACTGTACTATTCTATCCACTGCAGGCATATAGTTAACTAAAAACATGTCTTGGGAGGGTAAGGATATGCCGATAGATAAAACCCCGGTCTGGCGTCATCAAATTACTTTGGTTGACCGTGAGGAGCTTAATGTTGACGGAGTGATTAGTTTGGGAAGCTATGATGAAAAAGAAATTGTTATGGAAACTGAACAAGGCATGATGCTGGTAAAAGGAGAAGGCCTGAATATTAAACAATTAAACCTAGAGCAAGGGAATATTGTTATTGATGGTATCGTAAAGGCAATTAGCTACGAGGAGGCCAATCAATCCAAGAAAGGTCTTCTAAACAGACTGTTAAAGTAAGGGCGGCGTGACGTGGTGTTGCGCCGGTGGCTATCAGTATGGTATGTGTTGTTGATTGCCGTGGTTATTGAGGGTTTACTATATGGTTTTACTGGCTATGTTGCCGGTAGTTATCGAACGATGATTTGGGAAAAATTTAATTATGGCGTTAAAGAAATGCGCGAAGTGGACAGGAAAACGCCTTATGCCGATTATATCAACCGTTTTGCTCACGAGTCTGGAATTAGTCCGGAAATAGTTGCCGGAGTGATTCAAGCTGAGAGTTCCTTTCAGCCACGGGCCTTGTCAAGCAGTGGTGCTTATGGTTTGATGCAGGTTATGCCTGACACCTGGCGCCAGGTTAATAAAGATTTAAAAGTGTGTAATGGACGGCATGCCGGTGAATGTACAGTAGAATGTTACTATAATCCAGAGCTGAATACCCGCATCGGCACAGCCTATCTGGCACAACTCAATAAGCAGTTTGCGGGTGATATGGTTTTGGCATTGGCTGCCTATAATGCCGGGCCAGGCGCAGTCAAAAAATATGGCGGCATACCGCCTTATGGAGAAACCAACGCTTATGTGGCAAGGGTGATTGATTATTGGTATAAAATAGCCAGCAAGGTATTGCCGGATTATAGCCGTTATGCGGAAAACTGGGAAAGCGTTCATAATATTATTGGCTGGCTGTTGATGATTACCATTGGTTTGATCCTTATGGTGTGCCGGCGTTTATACCAAGCTTCGGGTTCGTGGCGGTGGAGGTGAGAGCATGGACTTTACTGGTCAGGCAGCAACCTTTGTGATGACAGTGGTAGTTGGGGCGCTGCTTGGCGTTATTTTTGATTTTTATCGAGTATTACGTGGTGTATTCAAACCTCGCGCAATCACGACCTATATGTTTGATCTGATGTATTGGCTGTTTGCCATAGCCTTAGCCTTTGGGGGGCTGCTGGTTAGCAATTGGGGTGAGCTGAGGTTTTATGTTTTCTTGGGCCTAACGGGTGGAGCGGCTATTTATTATAAGCTGTTAAGCCGTTATGCAATCTGGCTGCTGGTACGTACCATAAGAGTATTTCTGTTGACTTTGGAATGGCTTAATAAGCTTGTTATTACCTTAATTATCAAGCCGGCTGGATGGCTTTTACGGTTTTGTTTAATGCCATTTACTTACGCTGGCCGCAAAACCGCAGGACTTAAAAGCCGGGCAGCCGTATGGTATAAAAAATTGCTGCCGCCAATTAAACAGGATATTCCACCTAAAGACTAATCAAGCTAAATGCATCAATTTAAAAAACTGCTGGTATTTTAAAGAATAAAAGAGGAAATACTTCCCTTATTGCCGAATTAGGAACAGCACATCAAAGTATGGGTGGTGTGCCTGTGCAGCGGCGACGTAAGCTCCGTGTTAAATGGTTTCGTTTGGTCTTACTATCTATTTTTGGTTATTTTATCTATATTTGCTTCAATCAGTATAGTCAGATTAGTGCAATTAACCAAGAAAAAGAGGCAGTGAAATTGAGATTGGAGCAAGCTCGCGAAGTCAATGCCAATCTCACCGAGGAACGCAAGCGCTTGAATGATCGTACTTATATTGAGAAACTGGCGCGCGAAGAGCTCGGGTTGGCGAAACCGGGTGAAACTCCTTATATTCCATCAGGTAAAAATTAAAGTTGTGGCTATTTTCTTGACACATTTTACGGCGCAAGAGTATAATATGTTTGCAAAACCATGATTTTTAAGGAGGAAATTTGATTAGTATGTCCATCGAAGTTGGCAGTGTGGTAGAGGGCGTTGTTACCGGAATCACAAATTTTGGTGCATTTGTCGAGCTGCCGGGAGGCAAAGTAGGTCTTATTCATATTTCGGAAGTTGCTGACGTTTATGTCCGCGATGTAAAAGATTTTCTCAAGGAACAGGATAAAGTTAAAGTAAAAGTATTAACAGTTGATGAACGCGGAAAAATTGGATTATCCATTAAGCAGCTCCAACAGGCGGCTAGCAGCCCCAACTCCGCGCCACCACCAAGAAGAGCACACGCCAACGATCACAGGCGTCCTAATCGTTTCAACAGCGTTACCTTCGAAGATAAATTAAGTAAGTTTTTGAAAGATAGCGATGAGCGCTTGTCTGATTTGAAGAAAAACACAGATTCAAAACGCGGCGGACGCGGTGGTGCCCGCCGGGCTGAATAACCTAACTAATAAAGAGCATTCATATGAATGCTCTTTTATTTTTGTCCCCAGTGCTGGATGCTATTTGTTTTGCGATAAGTTTTGATCCGCTTGAATGATGAGCTCACTAAAATGATTAGGATGATGAATTAAGCCTGAAGTATAGCCGATACTGACCGAGTAACTGACCGGTTGACCCTCAAAAGTCAATTGGGAATTGGTGATTTTTTCGTTAATTAAGGCAGCTGTTTGGGCTGGCTCATCAGATCCTGGTTTTGATAGCAGGACTAAAAATTCACCGCCGCTGTATCGAAAGACTTTGCCGCCTGTTCGGACGATGCTTTTTAGCAGCTTAGCCGTTTCTATGAGAATATAATCTCCCAGTATATGGCCTTTGGTATGATTAAGATTTTTGAAGTAGTCAATATTGACCAACAATAGGCCAATATTGCGATTCATGACTTTGGGAAGAAATACATCAAATAAATAGGTGCGGTTATAGACCCCTGTTAAATTGTCCCGATAGGCCTGATTGCTAAGTTGAGTGATCAGCGTGGATATCTTATTTTTCAGCTTATTGCTTGCAGTGATGTTGGTGATATGGCTGAGAAAGTACTTTCTGCCGTTTAAATTAATTAATTTTGAGACCACTTCTACCGGAACCTGTTTGCCGGTTTTGGTGCCATGAATGGCTTCGAAGCGGTGGGAGTTAGGATATTTTTTCATGACACGGTCCATGTGCTGTTTTATTTCACGCTGGTTGGAAAGGTTGATGATTTTGATATCTTTACCAATGAATTCTTCCTGACTATACCCATAGAGATTCTCGCTGGCCTGATTGGCATAGACCACCAAATCTGTTTTCACATCAATCACTAGCAGACAATCAGGTGTCAGTTCTAAAATTTCAGTTAGAAACCATTCAGAGCGGGTAAATAACTGAAACACTGGGGTGACTTTATTCGGCTTTGTTGAAATCATCATTAAACAGCATCGCCCCCTAAAGCAAATTTTCAATTAGATTCGCTGAAATTCATTGAAAATCCTTTTGTTATTTGTCAAAATTTAGTAGTAAAGGGCGATTTAGCGATTTCAGCCTTCAATAAAGTTTACCCCGCAGCCGCCGCAAGGGTAGGAAAAATTGATGTTGTCACAGATTAATCGGCAGGCACCGCATTCAATACACTGCTTGTACAATACTAACACAGGCTCGCTTTTATGCAGATTCCAGGTAAATACTCCAGAGGGGCAGAGGGTTAAACACGGCTTGTCACGGCATTGCTGACAGATCGATTGATCGGTGATGAGCACATGCTGCCAATGTTCATCAGGGGTAAAATGCAGTAATGTCAGATAATCAGCAAGGTTTGTCATTAAGGAATCACCTTTAATACTTTCCAGACATCACTGGCTATTTTTGTTAGCGGCTGGATGCTGGTAATCTTTTTAAATATAAAAACTCGTTTAGCTCGCTTGGGCATGGTATAAACCTTGGACATATGATAAGCAGTCTCGTTTGCTAACTGGCTGTATAAGTTGAATAAGTAGGGAACACGTTGTTGCAGACCTGCCATTTTGGCATTGGCTTTTAGATCCTGAATGACAAAGCTTTCATTGAGCAGAGTTTGATAGAGGGATAATTTTTTTTTCGAGAAATCACGGCTGATTTTGGCTTGATAAGCAGCTTGTGAGGCAAAAAAGCCTGACCACATCGACAAATTAAAGCCATGTGTTCCATTTACCAGTGAGGCGGCATCACCAACAATAAGCAATCCAGGATGTACCAGCTCCGGTATGGCATGATAGCCCCCCTCAGGTATAACTGAACTGCCATATTCAAGCGTCACCCCTCCTGCCAGCAATGGCTTGATAAGCGGGTGCTTTTTTATGCGGTCTAACAGCTCATAAGGTTTAATGCCTGACTTTGCAAAATCGGCTACAGGCATGCCAACATTAATATTAATACTTTCTTTGAAAGTGTGAATGGATCCGGTTCCATTAAATCCAGCTGTGGGGTAGCCAACCAGGCCAATAATGCTGCCGTAACCGGGCGGTAAATTAAATCGGTCTTCGATGACCTGAGCAGGCAGCGCAATGGTCTCTTTCACATAAAGGGACAAATCTTGGGGAGAGACCTGAGGAACCAGTCCGGCTTGTTCAGCCAGCAAAGAATTGGCACCATCGGCCAGAACAATGATATCGGCAAGGAATCGGCAATTTAATTGCGGAGCCATGTTTACACCGATCGCCTGAGAGTCTTCAAAAATTACATCATCTACCTGATGATTTAAAAGCAGTGTTGCTCCGGCATTCATAGCCTTATCACATAACCATTTGTAAAGATTCCGGCGCTTTACTGTAAAACGGTTAAACGGTGCTGCTGCCAGTTTCATACTTTGGAAGGAACTGGACAATATTGAATCCTCAGTCATGAGCCAATAGGCTTGCTGAGTAACAATACGTTCACATTCGCATTCATCCCAAAAGTTAGGGAAGAGCTTATGCGTGTGCTCGGCAATGAGTGATGCACCGCCGCAGTTCTTGGCACCAGGATAGGGCCCGCGTTCCAACAGCAGCACATCTAGGCCGCTTTTTGCCATGAAATAGGCGGCAGTGGCTCCTGCCGGTCCTGCTCCTACGACAATGGCATCATATTTTTTTATCGGTTCGGTCGGATTTGTAAGCGGTTTTTTGGATATTTTGACCGGTTTTTTACATTCATACCAATGTCTTAGCATTCTTATCACCCACTGATTAGTCTTTACGAATCACGGCTATTCATACCAGAGCAGGCGATTTTGCTGATCTCCAGAGACTATACATAAAATTATCCATTTTGGGGAATTTTACTAAATAGTTATCTGCTCGAATGAAGGGAACAATGGCATGATTACAAGGCGTGAATTTATCAAGATTTGTATGTCTACTGCAGTCTCGCTAAGTCTGACTGATCAGCTTATTCCACTGGTAGGTCAAGCTTATGCGGAGAAAAAGGCACTCAAGCCTCCTGTTATTTGGCTGGAGTTAGGTTCCTGTACCGGAAACTCAGTTTCTTTGGAAAATGCGTTTAATCCTTCCTTTGAGCAACTGCTGACTGACATGCTTGATTTACGCTACCACTGGCTCTTGGCTGCCGAACAGGGCGATGCCAGTGTTCAGGTTATGCTTGATACAATCGAACAGGAACAGGGCAACTTCTGGCTTGTTGTTGAAGGTTCGGTCATGACAGCTGAAAACGGCCGCTATAATGAAATATTCCGCCGTAATGGCCAGCTGATAACTGGCCTGGCTGCTATACAAGAGTTTGCCCCAAAAGCAAAGTATGTCATTGCGGTTGGCGATTGCGCCTGTTTTGGCGGACCGTCAGCAGCTCACCCAAATCCCGCAGGCGCAAAAGGAGTGTGGGATGTGATAAAAACTCCGGTGATCAATATTCCCGGCTGTCCGGCTCATCCAGACTGGATGACCGGTACTTTTGGACATTTATTATTGTACGGGCTGCCTGAGCTTGATAGTTATCATCGTCCTGTCATGTTCTTTGGTAAAACCATTCATGATCTTTGCCAGCGCCGTCAGCAGTTTGAGGATGGAATTTTTGCCAAATATCCCGGCGATCAGGGCTGTTTATACAAGGTAGGCTGCAAGGGACCTGTCACTCATGCTGATTGTCCTATTCGGCAATGGAATCATTATATTAATTGGCCGGTTAAAGCCGGTTCACCGTGTATTGGCTGTGCCAGTCCACAGTTTCCGGATGGTCTGATGCCATTTTACAATCATTTGCCTGATATTCAGACCCCTGCGGTGGCTATGAATATCAAGAAGCTTGGTGAGAGCCTGGCTATTTTGGGTACGGGAGCTGTAGCCACCCATTTAGCGGCAGGTATTTTTGCCCGGCGCATTCAAAAGAATTATATCAAAGGAACAAAACCCCATGAGCCTACGCCGCCCGAAAATTTGGAACAGGTAAAACAGGAATTGGATGATCTGATTAGACGGCAAAATGCCTTAATGACTGAAGCTAAAAAGCTTGAAAGTAGCAAACCTGTTCATAAAAAGAGGTTTATTAAGCGAGTGACCGATTTTTTACACACTGAAGACAAGAGCGGAGATGATTCCCAGTGACAATCAAAACAATTTTTCCGATGACTCGCATTCATGAACCGATGAAGGTTGATGTCGATATCCAAAATGGCAAAGTTGTGAATGCGTGGATTGGTGCGACGCTTTTTCGCGGCTTTGAAGCCATGATGAAAGGTCGTGACCCGCGTGATGCGGCTTTGTTTACACAACGAATCTGTGGTATTTGTTCCACTGCACATGCTGTGACCGCTGCAATGGCTTTACAGCAGGCCTATAGGGTTGAGCCGCCGCCTAATGGGAAGCATTTAATTAACTTAATCTTTGCCGCCGATATGATTCAAAATCATCTGCGGCATTTTTATCTATTAGCGTTTTTTGATTATGTTAAAGGTCCGGATATGGCACCTTATATGCCGCGGTTGAAGGGAGATTATCGGCTTCCGCAAAAGGTCAATGAGCAGCTTATGGCTCATTATAAAGAATCCATTTTAATGGCTGCCCGAGCTCATGAAATGTTGGCAATATTTGGTGCAAAGGTACCGATGGCACAGACTATTATGATAACTGGGGTTACTGAGCGGGCGTCTTCAGAAAAGATAGTAGCCTATGCGGCCATTCTTAAAGAAATCAGCAATTGGGTTACCAATGTGTATCTGAGTGATGTCATGACCCTGGCTGATTATTATAAAGATTATTATCATATCGGTATTGGTTATGGAAATATGATTTCATTTGGCTTGTTCACCCAGCCTATTACCGGAGCCTATGAATTTACGCCCGGAATTATTGTAAATCGCGGATTGGTGAGCAAGCTTGATTTAAGCAAGGTTGGTGAGGAAAGCCGTTACAGCTGGTACCGGGACGAACAGCAAAGCCGCTCGCCGATGGAAGGACAGACAATACCGGACAGAGATAAGGAAGATGCTTATTCCTGGGTAAAAGCTCCACGCTATGGGGGGCAATGTTTTGAGGGAGGCCCGCTCGCCCGAGGCTGGATTAACGGGGATTATCGCCGCGGGGTATCGGTCATGGACCGTATTGTAGCCCGTGCACTGGAAACGCAAAAAGTGTGCCGGCTTGCGGAGGAGTGGCTTCAGCAGTTAACGCCTGACGGGCCTACCATCCAACCTTTTACGCCGCCCCAGGATGGTGATGGTGCAGGATTAACGGATGCTATGCGCGGTCCGCTTGGTCATTGGATCAGTATTCGCCAAGGGAAGCTTCAACATTATCAGATTGTTACACCAACAACCTGGAATTTTTCACCGCGCGATGCCCACGGAATCAGAGGGCCGGTGGAAGAGGCGCTTATTGGTACTCCAGTAGCAAACCCGGATAGCCTAATCGAAGTGGGACGGGTCATTCGCTCTTATGATCCATGTTTTACTTGTGCCGTTCATCTTTTGGATGCCCCGGAAGATAAGCTGGTTTTGATTTAACATAAGTGGGGGATGGTTCTACATTGACATATCCGGTAAACATGGCTTGAAGCTTGGCCAAGTCTTCAGTGAATACTAGATAAAAATGCAGCGGTATCGACATGGAGAAAAATATGGCTCCCATGAAGTGGATAATACGGATGCCGGAAAGACCTCCCATCAGGCGTTGAAAGGCCGATGTATGGTTGGGCAGCAATAAAACTATGCCGGTTATAGCCGCAATCGCAACAGTTAGAAACCAGAGAGAAAATAATAGTTTTTGGCCGGGATTATAGCGGCCATAGTTAGGGTGTCCATCAGTAATAAAAAATACATAGCGAAAGAAGCTGCGCAAATTTACAAGATCACGAGGCAAGAATATGAGTTCAGTCCACTTGGTGGTATAAACGTAATAGTAGATTTGACCCGCCAGATTGGCTATCAGTATAAGACCAAATATTGAATGCAGAGTGCGGACCGTTCTCAGTGGCAGCAACAGTTTCTCAAATGGGCTGCTTAGATAAAGTCCGGTAAATAAAAGCACCATAACACAGGCCACCATCATCCAATGAAAAATCCTGATTGGGAGTGGCTGCAATAGTAATCTCATATTATATGCCCCCTTTCAACTATAAATTCCCCCAATGTTCAGTGATTTAAACACTTGTTTCGACAAAGTGCTGCGTTTGCTGATCATACAAAAACTGCCTGACTTTCGAAAGTCAGGCAGTTTTTGTATGATCAGCCGTTTGTATGTCGGATTTTTTTCTAATTGTGCCGACTTGTTCAGACAAAGTTTTGATTACCATTATATGTAAAATTAATAACACACACAGGTACGTTAAGGATAAATTAGGGGTGAATACTATGCCGAAAGTAACTGTCGTAACTTTGCCGGAGCAAGTGTTGCATGTACCGAAACAGCAACCAGTAGTGACTCCTAAGCCACAACGGCGCAAACTGGCTTTGGGAAAAGTATTAAGTAAATTGCGTGATTTATTATTGCCTTTAGTCTACCGGGATTATTTGGCAATCAATGTATTAGCTTTACTGTTAAGCCGATTAGCCATCTTGGGAGAGATGTCGCCTTTTGGGCTGGCTTTTTTTGCGGCAGTGGCTCAGGTTGCACGTGAACGAGCTGGTGCAGCTGCAGTATGGGCTATTGCCGGAGTGATCAGTGTCGGGCATTATGGAGAAGCCGGAGTCTATTTGTTGGCCGTATTGATGTACTTTCGCTGGCAGAATAAAATTACCCGCTTACATCGGAAAATGCTGGCTATTCCGCTATTAATGTTTTGTACTGTAATCGTGGGCGGGCTTACAATGGCATTTATTCAACATGGAACTTTATATAATGGAGTAACGGTGCTGTTTAATGCGGCAATATGCTTAGTTTCATCCTATGTCTTTATGTATGGCGTGCCTCTGCTTTTAAATCGTTCCCGGATAGCAGCCGCTTGCCAGTTGGCTGCAAATGAAGGCTTGGTTTGTCTGATGGTTATCTTGGCGCTGGCGATTGCCGGCCTTGGCAATGCTGTTGTGTTTGATTACAGTTTACGCAATATCGCCGGCAGTTTGCTGGTCTTATTGTTGGCATTAGGCGGCGGAGCCGGTTTAGGCGCAGCGGTGGGAGTTGCAGTGGGTTTTGTTGTCGGCCTTAGTGATGGGAACGTGCCATTGGCTATTTCGTTGTATGCGGTAGCTGGTGCAATGGGAGGCGTTTTCCGCTCGTTAGGAAAGTATGCAGTCATTCTAGGTTTTATTTTCGGAAGTGCTATCATCAATTTGTGTTTTATTCAGGTTACCATGTTTGTGCATGTATTAACCGAGACGGTCATTGCTACTGCATTATTTTTATTTCTTCCCGGCAGCTTACTGATTGTTTTGCGGGATAGTGTCGGTGCGGTGGAAGCAGATTCAACTGCCGTGATGCCGCAGGTCAGTGAAGCAGTGGCAAAAATGAATAATGTTGCCGGAATGTTCAACGATTTAGCTGGAGCTTTTGGTACTATTGCTGCTGATATTAAAGAAAAAATACGTGATGATGAATTAGCTAGAGTGCTCACTGCAGTGGGTGAGCAAGTATGCGAAAAGTGCGAACAGCGTACGCAATGCTGGGAACAGGATTTCTACCGCACTTATCAGGCTATGCTAGAGATGTTGGAGAGAGCTGAACATAAAACTTTAACTGTTGATACAATGGCTGATATACTGAAAGACAGCTGCCAGCGCCGTAAAGAATTAACTGAGGTGGTCAACTTAGTTATCGAGAAGAATAAGACGCTGTCTTATTGGCAAAAAAGAATTACCGACCACCGGCAAATGGTTACCGAACAAATGAGAGCTGCTGGAATTATTATTGGCAACTTAGCACAGGAAATTACCAAAGTGCCGCGTTCAGACCGGGAGTTAGCTGCAGCTTTTAAAGAAAAGGCGGCACTGATTGAATGCTCACTGGACCAGGTGAGGGTAACTGGCACCAGAGGCACAGGAACGATTGAAGCGTGTAAGCAGCCTTGCAACGGAACTCGTGAATGCGTAAACACCTTACTGCCTCTGGCTGCCAGAGTCATGCGAGAAAAGATGACCTTGCATGCTGAGTGCGGCAATAAAGCCAAGCACCAGAAATGCAAGCTTACTATGCAGGTTGCCAAAAGATTTTGCGTCGAAAGCGGAGTAGCTTGTGCCGCCAAAGAATCACAAGGAATTTGCGGTGATACGAGTGCAATTGTACCTTTAAATAAAGGAAAAATTGCCTTGATGATCAGTGATGGGATGGGGAGTGGACGCAGTGCAGCTGATGAAAGCACAATGGCGGTAAACTTTTTAAAAAAACTGCTGGCGGTGGGCTTTGATGTCGATGTTGCTGTCAAAACAGTCAACTCGATGCTGCTGCTAAGAACTCCGGAAGAAAGTTTTGCCACTGTTGATATGACAATCATCGATACCTATTCAGGCGAAGTGGAATTTTTGAAAATTGGCTCTTCCCCCAGCTTTGTTAAGCGGGTTAGAGAAGTGACCACAATAAAGTCAGCATCGCTGCCAATGGGAATACTGAACCAGATTGAAATTGAGCCAGTTAAAGCCAATCTGGTAAGCGGTGACATTCTGGTAATGGTGAGTGATGGAATTGCGGATATCCCGCAGCGTGGGAATGATAAAGAAAACTGGGTCGCAAACTTTTTAAGACGAACTGCTGCAACCAGTCCACAGGAATTAGCAGATAAGATCTTGCAAGAGGCGGTAGCTTTATCCGGCTGCTATGTAAAGGATGATATGACAGTGGTGGTTGCAAAAATTGGGGATAGTCCTAGCCTAGTCTAACAACTATTCAAAATCTGAGTTCAGGTACTAAAGCCGTTTAGAATGCTTGGCAAAGTATTTAGCCAAGCATTTTTGTTGTCCGAATTCATGATTAAGTAAATATCATAAAATTGCTTGCCTCAGAGTTAGGAAATATGGTATAAATAAAAAGTTTACAGGCTAAGTTAACCTTAAATGCCATAGGAAGGAATTTAGCGCTAGTCAGGAGAATTTTTATTCTCTAAGATATATTTGGTTGGATGAGGTGACATTGGTGAAGCTTCACCTGGATGAAATCATTAATATAGCCGTGTTAGCTGGTGAAGTTTTATTAAAGAACGGTGCTGAGACGTACCGAGTCGAAGAAACCATGGTTCATATTGCTAGAGCGTGCGGTGCTGCAAAAGTCGAAAGCTTTGTTATTCCTACAGGGGTATTCTTAACTGCTGCTGACGACAGCGGGCGTTCAGTGACTACGATGCGGCGAGTGCGCAATCGTACCATCAATCTCGACCGAGTCATTAAAGTCAATGAATTATCACGCCGGCTGGTTGAAGGACGCATGGACTGTCAGGATGCGCTGCCGATTTTGGAGCGGATTGCCCGCGAAAGAACTGGTTTTTCATTGATACCATCCATGCTGGCTTCCGGTCTGATTGGCAGTAGTACTGCGGTGCTGCAAAACGGTGGCTATGGGGAAATGCTGGCAGCTTTCGTAGCGGCTGCAGTGGTAAGATATGTAGCCCATGTTGTATCGCGACTGCATGGGGTTCAATTTACTTTCGAGTTTTTAGGTGGAATTACAGCAGCGCTTATTGGGCTGCTGTCCTATAAACTGTGGCCATTCTTAGGGCGTGATGCCATTATCATTGGCGGAATTATGCCGCTCGTGCCTGGAATAGCGATTACCAATGCGATTCGTGATGTGATCGCTGGCGACTTACTCAGTGGATTATCTCGGGGGCTGGAGGCCGCCTTAACTGCTGGTGCAGTTGCTATGGGTGTGGTCATTATCCTGGCTACGCATGCCTGGTAGTGATTGAATGAATTGGAGTTGAGGTGATACGATGACGTTGAAACTGCTGGCGGTTTTTTTTATGTCGGCTTCTTTTGGTGTACTTTATCGGATTCCGGGACGAATATTGGTGATGGCAAGTTTGGTAGGAGTAGCCGCTTGGACGGTCATGACACTGACCCATTATTCAGGCAGCAGTTTAATTATGGCTAATTTTGCTGGCAGTGTTGTGATTGGTTTGGGAGCCGAGACATTGGCCCGCCTGCTTAAGAAGCCAGCAGCTATCTTTATCATATTAGGGTTTATTCCCTTAGTACCGGGGGGAGAAGCCTATACGACTGTATTGTATATGGTTGAGGGACGATATGTTGAAGGAGTCTCGATGTTTATGCGTACGGTATTGACAGCTGGGACTATTGCGTTTGGTATTTTTGTTAGTTCTACAATATATAGGTTGTTTATAAACTATAACACAGAGAGCCGGGTTCATCATGCTGGTAAAGATTAGTGCGTGGATTGATAAATATCATTTAGTAAAAAAAGGTGATAAGCTACTGCTGGCTTGCTCTGGCGGACCAGACTCACTTGTTTTGGTGCATAGCTTGTATGCACTGTGTTCAAAATATAATATTAGCTTGGCTGTTGCACATGTCGATCATATGTTTCGCGGCCAAGACTCAGCAGAAGACGCTGAATTTGTGGCCGCTTTCTGCAGTCAGTTAGGTTTGCCTTGTTATCAGACTGCAATTAATGTACCGGAATATATTGTCATCAGTGGGCGTTCGCCGCAGGACGCAGCTAGAGAATTGCGCTATCAGTTTTTGCAGCAAACGGCCAATCGGCTTGGGATCACGAAAATTGCTACTGGTCATCATCGTGATGATCAGGCCGAGACAGTCCTCATGAATTTGCTGCGGGGCACCGGCAGTACCGGAATACGGGGAATTAGACCTGCTCATGATAATATTATCAGACCCTTACTCGGCGTTAGCCGTCAGGAAATTGATCAATATTGTCTAGAGCAGGGTTTAACGCCGCGGCAGGACAGTTCAAACTTAAAGACCGATTACTTACGCAATCGTGTTAGGCTCAAACTACTGCCAGATTTGCAGCAGCATTATAACCATACCATTAAAGATGCATTATGCAGAACAGCAGAACTTATTGGCAGCGAGCATGACTTTATTTGCCAAAATGTTCGGGAATTGTGGCCGCAGATTGTTCTTGACGAGCAAGACGTTATTCGGATAAGCAGAGCGGGGTTAAGCAATCTGCATATTGCTCAGCAACGAGAAATATTGCGCCAAGCCATTGAAAAAAAACAAGGCCATACTAGAGGAATTACATTTAAGCATGTGGAAAAATTTATAGAAATGGCTTTAACTGGCCAAGTAGGCAGTATTCTTGAATTACCAGGGAATTTGCAGGTGCGAGTTGACTATCATGATGTGGAACTTTATTCTGCACATAGCCATCCGGTTATTCCAGTTAGGGTTGCCCCTCTTGAGATTCAATTACCAGGGGTGACTGATGTGCCTGAATTGGAGCTGACTATTGTCGCCGAGTTACGCGATTCAGCACCGGAAAAGCTTCCCACGCATTCGGCGGTCTTTGATTGGGTGGAACTATCACCGCCTTTGTATATACGAACAAGGTTGGATGGAGATAAATTTCAGCCGAAAGGTCTCAAAGGAAATAAAAAAATAAAAGATTTTTTTATTGATGCTAAAATTCCACGTAAAAAAAGAGAAATTACGCCGATAATTTATGATGAGAAAGGCATTCTATGGGTAGGGGGTTATCGACAGGCTGAGCGGGGCGATGTTACGATGAAGACTCAACAATTTTTGCAGCTTACTTTACATATGGGGAGGAACAAAATTGATTAATGATGTAGAAAGCGTGTTGATAAGCGAGGAGAAACTTGCTGCACGTATTAAAGAGCTAGGGGAACAAATTACGGCTGATTACGCAGGCAAAGAGATTTTGGCTATTGGGGTACTGCGGGGAGCCGTACTATTTATGGCTGACTTAACTAGAGCCATAAAGGTTCCTGTGGCCATTGATTTTATGGCTGTATCCAGCTATGGTGCAGGTACTAGCTCAAGTGGCGTAGTCCGTATATTAAAAGACCTTGACGAAGATATCGAAGGCAAACATGTACTGATTGTCGAGGATATCATCGATTCCGGTCTAACATTGAGTTATTTAATCGAAAATATTAAATCACGTAAACCAGCAAGCTTAAAACTTTGCACCTTGCTGAATAAACCGGAAAGACGCAGAGCTGAGGTGCATATAGATTATAATGGCTTTACGGTACCGGATTATTTTGTTGTGGGCTATGGGCTTGATTATGCGGAGAAATATCGCAATTTACCGTTTATTGGAATACTTAAACCTGAAGTATACAAATAAACTCAGTACTGCGAGCAACCTTGATTGTTAAAATTTAGTTTTGGTGTTATAATATTTTTCTATGGAGAACATGTTGATGTTATGTGCTCCAGTGAGAGGAGGGCGACTTGTTGAACAAATTTTTTCGTAATGTAAGTTTCTATTTGCTTATTATAATTATCGCCATTTCCATAATTGACTACTATTCAACGCGCACAACGAATAAGCAGGAAATAACCTACACGCAGTTTTTACGTCAAATGGACGAACAGAAAGTGGAACGAGTCACTATAGTGGAAAATTCTATCCGCGGTAAGCTGAAGGATGGAACGGAGTTTACCACTATTGCACCGAATGATCCCACTCTCATTAACACGCTGCGGGAAAAAAATGTTGATATTAAAGCTGAGCAACCACCGCAACCACCTTGGTGGACAACGATTTTTTCATCAATTTTGCCAATGCTTTTGTTAATTGGCGTATGGTTCTTCATCATGCAGCAGACGCAAGGTGGTGGAAACCGGGTAATGTCCTTTGGGAAAAGCCGGGCCAAATTGCACAGTGAAGATAAAATCAAGATTACTTTTACTGATGTAGCTGGGGCTGATGAAGCGAAACAGGAATTGCAGGAAGTTGTCGAGTTTCTGAAGCATCCCAAAAAATTTAATGACCTTGGCGCACGTATTCCAAAGGGTGTTTTGCTTTTTGGGCCGCCTGGAACAGGCAAAACATTATTAGCAAAAGCAGTAGCTGGCGAAGCTGGTGTACCGTTCTTTAGCATTAGTGGTTCAGATTTTGTGGAGATGTTTGTCGGGGTTGGCGCTTCAAGGGTTCGGGATTTATTTGAACAAGCCAAGAAAAATGCTCCTTGTATCGTATTTATTGACGAGATTGATGCCGTTGGCCGTCAGCGGGGTGCTGGTCTAGGCGGTGGTCATGATGAGCGCGAGCAGACGCTGAATCAATTATTAGTTGAGATGGATGGTTTTGCAGCGAATGAAGGCATTATTATTATTGCTGCCACGAATCGTCCGGATATACTTGACCCGGCGCTCTTACGTCCAGGTCGATTTGACCGACAGATTGTTGTTGATAAACCTGATGTTAGAGGCCGTGCCGAAATACTTAAAGTCCACACCAAGGGCAAACCGGTTTCCAAAGAAGCCAGTCTTGAAGTTCTGGCGCGTCGTACTCCAGGTTTTACTGGTGCGGATTTAAGCAATCTTATTAATGAGGCAGCATTACTTGCTGCTCGCCGTAATAAAAAACGTATTGAAATGCCTGAGCTTGAAGAGTCGATTGAGCGGGTAGTTGCTGGGCCGGAACGTAAGAGCAAGGTCATCAGTGACAGAGAGAAACGCTTGACTGCTTATCATGAAGCAGGTCATACCTTGGTAGGCATGCTGCTGCCACACACTGATCCGGTACATAAGGTCTCGATTATTCCGCGTGGCCGGGCTGGTGGCTATACCCTGATGCTGCCGAAAGAGGATCGCTATTATGCAACAAGGTCTGAATTATTGGATCAACTGAAAACCCTGCTGGGTGGTCGTGTTGCTGAGGAAGTAGTCCTTGCTGAAATCAGTACCGGGGCTCAAAATGATTTAGAGCGGGCGACCGATCTGGTTCGCAAAATGATTACCGAGTATGGTATGAGTGAAGCCTTGGGGCCGATTACTTTTGGGCGCCGTCAAGATCAGCAGGTATTTCTGGGACGCGATATATCGCGTGATCGCAACTATAGTGAAGAAGTGGCATATGCTATTGACAAAGAAGTACGCCATCTCATTGAAGGCGCTTACAATGAATGCCGCAATATGCTGAAAGAAAATATTGACAAGCTTCATCTTATTGCGAAAACTTTGATTGAGCGTGAAACTCTTGAGGCTGAGGAATTGGAACAACTGATGAAAGATGGTTCCATTCAGTCTAAAATCCAGACCGATGAAGAGGTTACTCCACCAGTATCTGATAGCCCGGATGACAGTACTGGCGGACCGAAGATTGTATACATTTCTCGTAATTAGAGCAAGTTTATATTGACTGAATTGCATAGGAGAGTACACGGAGGGAACTGTTTCAAGCGTGAATTACGCCTGAAGCCCTCTGTGGTCTCTGTGGCGAATTTGGTACAGGCCCGCATTAGCGGGTTTTTTAATATGGAAAACTAGGCGGATGTCCAGCAAAGCAGGCAGATAGCGATGCATACATCAGCCTCTGTAATCTATTTAAGGGGAGAAAAAAATGAGTGAAGTATTACTGCATATTACCCGTGCTGGAAAAGTTGAGAGTATTCACCGGGGAGATATCGTAGCAGTGAATGTTGCTGGCAAGGTTGTTGATGCTGTAGGCGATGCTTATAAGCCGATGTTTTGGCGTTCAGCAGCCAAACCTTTTCAAGTTTTGCCATTTGTGCAGCAAGGCGGTATGGATCAGTTTGGCATTACTAATGAAGAGCTGGCCTTGATGGTATCGTCACATAGTGGTGAAAGTCAGCATGTTGCATTAGTTAAGCAGATTCTGGAAAAGGTGGGTCTGGCGGTAGACGTATTAGCGTGTGGTGCGGCTCGCCCTATGGATGGGCGAGCTGCAAAAGACTTAATTAAGCAAGGGCAAAAGCCGCAGGCTGTACATAATCCATGTTCAGGCAAACATTCCGGGATGCTGGCTTTATGTCAGATGTTAGGCTTGCCTGTTGAGGGCTATACCGAGTCGGAACATCAGGTACAAAAGATTATGCACCAGGCTGTTGCCGAAAGTACAGGCTTAGATCCGCATCAGATTGAAATTGGCATTGATGGCTGTGGAGTACCAGTATTCTATCTGCCCCTCTACAATATGGCTTTAGCATACGCTCGTTTGGTTCAGCCTGCGCAAGCCGGCTGGGGTGCTAAAGAACAAGCGATGACTAAAATTCGTGATGCGATGATCGGGTATCCGCAAATCGTGGCTGGTACTGGCCGTATTGATACCATCCTAATGAATTTAACTAAAGGTCGTATTCTTGCCAAAGTGGGTGCTGAGGCTGTCTATTGTCTTGGCTCGGTGCCAGATGGCATTGGTATTACGTTTAAAATTGAAGATGGCGGAACTCGGGCAATCAATCCGGTCATTATTGGAATACTAAAAAGACTAGACTTAATTACAAAAGCCGAATATGATGAACTGATAGAGAAATTCCCGCCAATATTAAAAAATCATCGCGGTGATATGATTGGTACAATCGAGACTGTTTTCTAATAAAAAAAATCAGGCTATAAGCCTGATTTTTTTATTTGATTTAATCTTAATCGGAGTTTGGCAATGGTGCAGGTTTAAATGAGAATAGCTATTTTGTATTGGCAAATGTTCACGCCTTATGTCAAGGATGCATAAGATAAAGTGAGCCATATTACGAATAAGAGGAGTGGGGGATGTGACCAGATTCAAACGACTGGTTAGAAGATGCAGAACGCCTATTATATCGGTAGCTCCAGGTAATCAGGTTCTAAATGCCTGTTATTTTTTCTGTCAGGTTCAACCAGCTATCGCTCATGGATTAGAAGAATTAACTGCTACCAATACCAGACATGTCATTATTGAAACTGCTTTAATTAGCTATTTGTTAGGCATGGGATTTGACTATACGACTGCTCTGGCAATTGTTGAGTCGTGGGAAAGTGATAATTCACTGCTGGCAGATGGAATTTTAGTGGAGTGAAAAGAGGGCCTAAAGGCTCTCTTTTGCTTTTCGGCGCTAATGGACAATTGGCAGAGTGAAGGTGAAAGTTGTCCCTTGGTTAGGCTGGCTCACTGCATTGATTTGCCCACCCATGGCTTGAATGAGTTTTTTAGTGATTGTAAGTCCTAAGCCGGTACCGCCATGATTGCGAGACCGTGCTTGATCTACGCGATAAAACCGATCCCAAATAAAAGGCAGAACCTTATCGGGAATACCAGGTCCTTGATCACTTACCGCGACGATTACCCATGGTGCAGCAGCTTTGGCGGAAATTGTAATTGTTGAAGCTGGAGGCGAGTGGCGAATGGCATTGCTGATAAGATTGGCGAATATTTGCATCAGCCTATCTGGGTCGGCATGAAGTAGCGGAAGGTCATTAGGGACACTTAAAACTAAGGATATCTCTTTCTCCGTGAGCTGAGGATTAAACTTTTCCTGTTCTATGGTTAAAATTTCTGCTAAGTTGACAGCTTGATTTTCTATTGACAATTCACTGACTTCAAGCTGGGCTAGGTTGAGCAGGTCATCAATAAGACGGCTGATTCGCTGTGTTTCGCCAACAATGGTGGTTAAATAACGCTGCTGCTGGCCAGGCTGGGTGGTTAACCCATCCAGGATCGCTTCGGTTAAGGCCTGGATGGATGCTATGGGTGTCTTGAGCTCATGGGTAACATTCGCTAAAAAATCACGACGGTTTTTATCAATATCGGCAATGGCATGAGCCATATTGTTAAAGGTTCGTCCCAGATCGCCTATCTCATCTTTTCCAGTAGCGGAGGCTCGACTGCTATAATCGCCTTGTGCGAAGCTGCGGGCAGCTTTGGCAATATTGGCAATCGGGCGAGTTAGGCTGCGGGAAATTCCAAATCCAAATGCAGCAGCAATTAAAATCCCTAACAATAATGAATAGCCTAAAAGGCTTTCGATAGCATCAATAGTTTTGTTAATGCCAACAATCGGGGTGTATAAAAATAAAGCAGTTTGAGTGTTTGAGCGTGATAAGGGCAGAGCTACAACGACTGATGCGTCGGCCTGCTGGCGTCCTGTGCGGGTCCAAGTTTGCGGTTCCCCATGAAATAGGGCGTCAATCTTTTCATTCTTTTCTTGGAAAGCTCGTGACCAGCGTGGAGGAGGATTGCCAGCAATGACGGTTCCTTGTTCGTCGGCTAGCCAAACCGTAGCACCAACCAATTCACTAATAATCGGAAATGTCTTGAATTCAGTGACTCTGCCGGATTCGAGAGATGGCTCTAGCAGCGAAATAACTGTTAGTCCTTTACTCAAAAGTTCCTGACGTTTGCTCTCGATAACGTGTTCTCTAATCAGATAGGACATTAGCAGCCCAAAAGTCAGCGTGCTAATCAGGATGACGATGATATGGGACACCATGAGTTTGCTGAAAATTGAGCGTGTCATTTTTCCATGACCTCAAATTTATAGCCTGTTCCCCAGACCGTATGGATATAAGTGTAATTGGCGCAGTTGATTTTGCGGCGTAATCGCTTTATGGTTGCATCTACAGTACGATCATCACCGTCAAAATCATAACCCCAAATATTTGTCAGCAACTGCTCTCGTGAAAAAGCAACCTTAGGATGCCGGGCTAAGAATAATAGTAATTCAAACTCCTTAGGTGGTAAAGCGGCTTCTTGTCCATTGAGCTCGACGGTTTGCTGTATCGAGTGGATGGATAGTCCCGGAAATTTGATTGCAGCACCGGCCTCTTGCAGCAACCCGCTGCGACGCAGAACGGCTTTAATTCTGGCTACCAGTTCACGTGGACTAAAGGGCTTGGTAATATAGTCATCGGCGCCAAGTGAAAAGCCCGTAATCTTATCCGCTTCAGAAGTTTTTGCTGTAAGAAAAATAATGGGTACTGATCGTTCTATGGAGCGGCAGATGTCCCAACCGGAAATTTTCGGCAGCATGATATCTAATACCAATAAATCAGGCCGCTCGTTTATTTCTATGATCATGGCTTGCTCACCATCACTGGCGGCAAAAACAATAAAGCCTTCATTTTCTAAATAGAGTTTTACAACCTCTAAAATACTGGGTTCATCGTCAGCAACTAAAATTTTCATCGTATTTTACACCACCTTGTCTTGCTCCTTCTTAGTAAACATGCTATCATATTTCGTGATAACAAGCCATATTTGGGCGGTATCTCTTTGAGCTGCACCAAGCATTTGGAACACGGATATCTCTAAACCCGCTTAGATCCTTGAGGCTGAGACGGAATTGGACAAACAGTATGAGACTGAGCCCATTCCTGGCTTTGCCTTGCGCAGGAAGGGCTTTTTTAATTGTGTGATAGGCAAATAGAGAATTTCGTTATGACCATGGTCAGCTGAGCTAGGATCACTATTATTTAGGAGGTCAAGAGGTCTTTATGAAAATTGTTAACCAGGTGGATGCGTTAAAAACTATCATTCGCCAAGTCAAGCGCGAAGGTAAGACAGTCGGCTTTGTTCCCACAATGGGATATCTTCATGAAGGTCACCTAACTTTAATGCGTCAGGCTAAGGCTGAACAGAATCTTGTTGTTGCCAGTATTTTCGTTAATCCGCTTCAGTTTGGGCCAAACGAGGATTTTGCTGTATATCCTCGCGATTTGGAACGGGATAGCCTTTTGGCGGAAAGTGCGGGAGTAGATATTTTATTTGCACCCACCGTGGAAGAAATGTATCCTGAAGGGCATGGCAATATGCTTACAAGTGTTGATGTCAGTGTTATTACTGAAGGTTTATGCGGTGCATCGCGCCCAGGCCATTTTCAGGGCGTTACAACTGTTGTTAGTAAATTATTTAACATCGTGGAACCTGACACTGCTTACTTTGGACAAAAGGATGCTCAACAGGTTGCCGTTATCAAGCAGATGGTCAAAGATTTAAATATGAACCTAGCCATAATTGCTGTACCTATTGTTCGCGAAAGTGATGGATTGGCTTTGTCATCGCGTAATATTTTTTTGAGTGATGAGGAAAGAAAAGCGGCTTTGGTTTTAAATCAGTCATTACAACTGGCCGGTAAAATGCTGACAACCGGCTGCCGTCATACAGCAGATATCCGGGCTGCGATGACTGACCTGATTTCAAAAGAACCATTAGCTGCTGTTGAATATATCGCAATCATTGGAGCCAATGATTTAAAAGAGTTGGAAACAGTTGTTGCACCATTATTAATTGCGATTGCAGTCAGAATAGGAAAAACTAGATTAATTGATAATATGGTATGGGAGGGTTAAACATTGATTCGTACAATTTTTAAATCCAAGCTTCACAGAGCTACCGTTACACAGGCTTGTTTAAATTATGTTGGCAGTATAACGATTGATGAGGATTTGCTGGATGCTGCCGATATCTATATTGGTGAGAAAGTACAGATTGTTAATAACAATAACGGAGCTCGTCTTGAAACTTACGTTATTCCTGGTGAACGAGGATCAGGTGTTATTTGCTTAAATGGTGCTGCTGCCCGGTTGGTTCAACCTGGTGATAAAGTAATTATCATTACTTATGCCATGATGGACAATCAAGCAGCCAAGGATTACAAACCTACGGTTGTGTTTTTGAATGATGACAATACCATTGCGGAAATTAAGTCAGCAGAACAGCACGGTGAAATTCGCTGATTGACAGATTTTGCTGTGGTGTTTATCATTGAAGTATTGACTTAGGCTGAGATAGTCGTAAAAATAGGAGGAACCATTTTGCGCACTAGGATTCTCAATTTACTGCGCCAGCGATCAGGCGAGTATTTGTCCGGTGAAGAAATTGCCCGGCAACTCGATGTCTCTCGAACTGCAGTCTGGAAGCACATGCAAGAATTAAAGCAGGAAGGTTATGCGATCGATGCTCATTCCCGGCGAGGGTACAGCTTGCGGCAGGCACCTGATTTGCTGTTGCCTGCTGAAATTCAGGCTGCGGTGAAAACGAAGATTTTAGGGCGGGATATTCGCTATTTTACTCATATTGATTCGACTAACAACGAAGCTAAAAAAATTGCCGCTGCTGGTGCTGCTGAGGGAACCATTGTTGTTTCGGAGTCTCAGAATAGTGGACGCGGGCGACTTTCGCGCGGTTGGTATTCACCTGAGCATTCCGGGATTTGGCTGTCAGTGATATTGCGTCCCGCGTTTAGCCCTCAGGAGGCACCAAAGTGCACCTTGTTGGCGGCTGTGGCCATTACCAGAGCTATTCGCGGTCTTTGTAAAGTGGATTGCGGCATTAAGTGGCCTAATGATATTTTATATGATGGCAAAAAGTTAGTAGGCATTCTTACTGAAATGAGCGCTGAGATGGATGCCATTAATCATATTGTGATTGGAATGGGGATTAACGTAAACATTGCTCAGCAGGATTTCCCAGTTGAATTGCAAGACATTGCTACTTCGCTTTCCATAATCCTCGGTCAGCCCATTTCACGGATAGACTTGCTCTGCGAAATTTTATTGCAGCTTGAAGAACTATATATACAAGCTATAGACACAGGCTTTTCTGGTATATTGAACGAATGGCGGAAATATTCAATTACCATTGGACAAACTGTTGATGTGATTGGTGTTAACCGGAAATTTACTGGTATCGCCGTTGACATAGATGAAGACGGGGCGCTTTTGGTTGAAACAGATAACGGCAGACAAAAAGTCATTGCCGGTGATGTGTCGATCCGTCCCAAAAAGACTAGCTAATTAAGCAGGACTGAGATAAATTATTTATTATTTGGGGGATTCATAGATTATGCTGTTAGTATTTGATATAGGGAATACCAATATTGTGCTTGGCGCATATGAAGGGGAAAAATTACTCAGACATTGGCGGATATCTACTGATCGGCAAAAAACTGGCGATGAGTATGGAATGCTGATTAATGAACTATTTAATTTTCATGACCTCAGCATTAAAGATATCAATGCTGTTATCATCTCTTCCGTTGTGCCGCCTTTGGTTGTGCCTTTAGTCAAGATGTGCCAGCGTTACTTTAATGTCGAGCCGCTAGTGGTAGGGCCTGGCATTAAAACAGGAATCTGTATCAAGTATGAAAATCCACGCGAAGTCGGAGCTGACCGGATTGTCAATGCTGTGGCGGCTTTGGCACGGTATGGCGGTCCCCTCATTATTGTCGACTTTGGAACAGCTACCACATTTTGTGCGGTAGCTGAGAATGGCGATTATTTGGGCGGGGCTATTGCCCCTGGTATTGGAATTTCGACAGAGGCACTATTTCAACGTGCAGCGAAATTGCCACGTATTGAGCTAGTAAGGCCGAAAACCGTCATCTGTCGCAACACTGTTGCCAGTATGCAGTCAGGAATTATTTTTGGGTTTACTGGGCAAGTGGATGAAATTGTCCGCCGTATGAAGGAAGAATTAGGTACTGAAGCAAAAGTGGTGGCTACTGGCGGACTGGCTAATTTGATCGCCCAGCAGTCTCGGACTATTGATGTTGTTGAGCATTTTTTAACTCTAGAGGGTTTACGGATTTTATACGAACGTAATTCATAACACCAGTCGGCGCGATGAACAGTCGCGCCGTTAGTTTTATTAAAGAAGAACTTTTAACTGCACGGTGCTAACAGGAGCAAGGTTGTACTGTGGTTTATATTCTGATTTACGGATAGAATAAGCTTATTATGGTTAAGGAGCGATATTGATGTTGAAAATAGGCAGTCTTGAGCTGGCTAATCCTGTTATTTTAGCCCCGATGGCTGGAGTAACTGATTTGCCGTTTCGCCTATTGGCTAAAGAAATGGGTTGCGGTTTGGTATATTCAGAAATGGTCAGTGACAAAGGTCTAATCTATCAAAATTGCCACACGTTAGAGATGTTAAAAAGTCATGAACAGGAAAGACCGGTTGCTATACAGATTTTTGGTTCTGACCCTAAGACTATGGCACAAGCTGCTAAAATAGTTGAAGCTTCAGGAGCTGCGGATATCATTGATATCAATATGGGATGTCCGACGCCGAAAATTGTTAAAAATGGTGAAGGATCGGCGCTAATGAGAACGCCGGACTTGGCCTTTGACATTATGGCTCATGTTGTCAAAGCGGTTCAATTACCAGTAACCGTTAAAATACGAAAAGGCTGGAATGATACATCAATCAATGCTGTACAAATGGCTAAGCTAGCTGAGCAGGCTGGTGTTGCTGCAGTCGCAGTGCACGGACGAACTCGAGAACAGTTCTATACAGGGGAAGCCGATTGGGGGATTATCAAACAAGTCAAAGACCATGTGAGAATACCTGTGATCGGCAATGGTGACATCAGGACACCTCAAGATGCTGCGCAAATGTTGACGGAGACTCGCTGTGATGGCATAATGATAGGGCGTGGTAGTCAAGGAAATCCTTGGATATTTAGGCAGGTCGCTCATTATTTAAGAACTGGTGAGCTTTTGTCAGGGCCATCCCTGACTGAACGGATGACGATCTTATTTAGACACTTGGATATGCTGGTTGACTGCAAAGGTGAATATATTGGAACTAGAGAAATGCGGCGCCATGCTGCTTGGTATACGAAAGGACTGCCTCATTCGGCTGAATTACGCTTAAAGTTTAATCAAGCTCAATCACGACAAGATTTTGCTGAAATCTTACACCAACTTCCGGCGCTTATCGGACACAACTCATTTGCGTCAAGTTGATTAAGGAGGTCTCGCGTGCAATCATTATTAGTTTTGCCTGTTGCGAATGGTATGTTGCCCCGACCGCAGGGGGGCAAGATCAATGGGATGTTTTTGCTAGAGCACGGTGGGAAACAACTAGTCGATGTCGGTGTAGGACGGGAGATATTGGCCTGTCCCTGGAATGCAGATAGTGAGCAGCTTTATCCAGTGGGAGTGGTTGCTCGTATTGTTGATATAACGGAAGAAATTGCTGCTGATGAACAAGGCGGTCAGTTTTCTGTGTTGCTGGTTACATTAGAAGGCCGGGAGCATGCTCGCTGGCATTCGTTGCGTGCGGTGGGGAGTTACATAGTTTCTCAGGATATTGAACGGTTGAATTTTAAAAGTACCCGTAAGGAATACCCAACGATATCAGGAGCCGGCTGGCAGCCTGAAGGCGGGGTTACTGAATTTCGGGGAAACTCCGATATCCCTGTTACCCTTTATGGTACAGATCTGGAAACAGGGCAAAAAGTCAGTATAACTGCTAATTTAGGAAACCTCGTGACTCAAGAGCAAGCGCATACGATCGAACATGCCATGATAAGAGCTTTAAGAACTTGTGGGCTGTGTACACCTAGAACTCTCATGGAAGCAATGGCTAATGAAGTTACAGAGCTTAAAAAAACAGTCGAATTGAGCATTAAATATACGCTTCCGGAAGTGCTAGGCAGGACAGCCAGCGGAGCCTGTGGAAATCCGATGACGAATTTGGCGCAATTTTATTTAGCGCAAGAATTTGTTGATAACATCCAAGCGGGAAAATCACTCAATCAGTCATTGGTTCAAGCGCGGCAATCGACGATGTCTCAGCTTACCGAAGACCTGGGACTTAGTATGCAGTCTGGTTTGAGAGTACTGCAAGGGTTAAAAAAAGGCATGAGCCATGACGATACTCCGCTTAGATTGGATATTTGCAAAAAGGTAATTGGGCGTTTCCCTTTTGAACCTTGGGGATAAGGCCTTTCTTTTTGTCATCATGACGATTTGAGCCAATGGTTTGCTTATTCTATCTTTGCAGGCATGGTTTTTAAATTTCCAAAGATTTGTGAATTTTTACTTTTAGTGCTAAAATATGTATAAACGATGTATGTACACAACCTTGTGTACATATACTATAGCTAGAACTACGTAGGTTTGTTGAAAAGTTTCGAGTATTGAGCGGGGGATGAGGATCTATGCTGCTGCGGATTGGTGAGAAAATTATCAACCGGCAGAAAATTTACCAGGTTGTTGATGAGGCATTAGAACTTAGAAGCAAGGGGTTATCACAGCAAGATGTAGCTAACAAGGTTGGGATTGATCGTACTGTTATTTCAAAGCTGGAGACTTTAGGTGAGGTTCGCAAAGGCGGTCGTATTGCTTTGGTGGGTTTCCCGATAAAGAACTGCAGTGAGCTTGAGGTTGTGGCCAGTCAGCAAGGAATTGATTACTGTTTATTGATGTCTGAGCGGGAACGCTGGGACTATGTGGAGAGCAAATCAGGCGTCCAGTTGTTTAATGATATTATGCAGATTATTGCTATGCTTCGGCAATACGATGTAGTGATTATGCTTGGATCAAACATGCGTATTAAACTCATGGAAACTTTGTTGGACAAAGAGGTCATTGGCATTGAAATTGGTGAATCGCCGATTGCCGAAGACAAATATGTAGACCCAAATAAACTGTTGACGATCATCAGTCAATTGCGTTTTTGAAATTTTTTAGCTGTAGTTGATTTAAGACTTGCCAAGGGGGCAATAATGAAACATATAGTGAGTATCAGTTTAGGCTCATCAAAACGGGATCATAAAACGGTTGAGCAGCTGGGCGGCGATACTTTTTGTATTGAACGTATCGGGACAGATGGTGACAAGAAAAAAGCTATTCAACTCATTAGAGAACTAGATGGAAAAGTTGATGCATTTGGTCTAGGTGGAACTGACCTTTATATTTATGCTGGCAATAAGCGGTACACTTTTCGCGAGTCTGTACAAATTGCCAATGCAGCAAAAAAGACGCCCATTGTTGATGGCAGCGGCTTGAAAAACACTCTGGAGCGCCGTGTTGTCAAATATCTAGAGGATACTCGAGGGATACAATTCAGAAATAGGCCAGTGCTGGTCGTTTGTGCAGTAGATCGCTTTGGTTTGGCAGAAGCATTTACAGAGGCTGGAAGTCAGACTGTTTTTGGGGATCTTATGTTTGGGTTAGGACTTCCTTTGCCAATACGAAGTCTGACCGGATTATCACGGTTAGCCAGTCTTATAGCACCTGTAATAACTAAATTGCCTATCAGTTGGTTTTATCCAACCGGTGAGCGCCAAAATGAAATAAAACCACAATTCAGCGAATATTTTGCGGCTGCAGATATTATCGCCGGAGATTTCCATTTTATTCGTCGTAATATGCCTAATTCGCTGGAGGGAAAACTGATTATTACAAACACGGTAACTGCAGCTGATGAATTGCTGCTTCAAGAGCGAGGGGTTGAAACTTTAGTAACGACTACGCCTGATATGGGTGGACGTTCCTTTGGTACCAATACGCTCGAAGGCATCCTGGTTTCGATCGCTGGTAAAAGACCGGATCAGCTAGAGGTACAAGATTATGAAAGACTATTAGATCAGCTAGGCATTAAACCGCGAATCAAACAGTTGATTCGGTGAAAGGGGGATTACACATTTGGAGAGGTTTGCGTTTATTTTACATCCGCTGACAGCGAAAGATTTTGCGCGTAAATTTCCCATCGCACAAAATTGCTCCGATGGTTTTCTTGAAGGAATTATGAAATATATACCGCCAATTAAGGTGTCTCATATAACTGGGCTGGAATCTGCTCAAGCGCAGGGGGAAGGCTGGTTTGTGGCTTGTCCGCTTACGTCAAGACAAATGATGGAACTGCCTGAAGCCTATGTTCTGAAAAAGATTATTAAGGCCGGAAAGATGGCAGAAAAGCTAGGCGCTAAAATTGTCGGCTTAGGTGCGTTTACTTCTATCGTTGGAGATGCGGGTGTTACTATTGCCAAAAATCTTAATATTGCCGTTACGACCGGAAATAGCTACACAGTGGCTACAGCACTTGAGGGAACTCGAGAAGCCGCAAGGGTCATGGGAATTGATCTTGAACGGGCTAATGTTCTAGTTCTTGGCGCAACGGGATCTATTGGTGCGGCGTGCGCCCAAATGTTGGCTCAGGAAATACGTTATCTTACATTGGCAGCACGCAATGAAGCCAAACTGGAAAAAATTGCCGAACAAATTTTGCGATCAACAGGTTTAGCCGTTAGAGTCACGGCAAATACTAAAGCTGCTATAAAAGCAGCTGATATCATTATCGCTGTAACTAGCGCAGTTGACAGTATTATTGAGCCTGAGGATTTAAAACCAGGCGCTATTGTTTGCGACGTATCCCGTCCGCGCAATGTATCCCGTCGAGTGGCTGAAATGAGAAATGATGTTCTGGTCATCGAAGGCGGCGTTGTTGAAGTGCCGGGTGATATAAACTTTGGTTTGAATTTTGGTTTTCCGGATGGTACTGCCTACGCTTGCATGGCAGAGACGATGATTTTAGCTCTGGAACAACGCTATGAAAATTTTACCCTTGGTCGCAATTTAACAGTAAAACAAATTGACACAATTGCCCAACTAGCAAAAAAACACGGATTTAAGCTTTCTGGACTACGTAGTTTTGAGCGGGCATTAACCTATGAAGAGATTAATGCGATTAAAAATAATGTCGCCGCGGTATCAGACGCTAAGAGGAGGAGCATCAGCTAGAAATTATTGACAAAAGTCAATTTTAAACATATAATATTGCAATAAGTAAGGAAGGAATCGCCCTTCTACATTTAGAACAGACTTGGCATTTCCCAAGTCGTCTGACATGGCGGAAGCTTTGTCATTCTTGTACTGTAGGGAAGAGTACTTTCCGATGGTATGAAAAGTGTCAAGTTATACTTGACACTATTTATATTGTCTAGCGGCCTGATTTTTCAAATTCAATTACTGTCACAACTGGTTTTTTCAGAATACAATAGTAGAGATTAAGACGCACAAAAGGAGAGCAAATAAATGGCTGAAAAGCAGATTATGCTTACTTTAGAAGGATTAAAAAAACTTGAGCAAAAGCTTGAGCATCTTAAAACGGTTCGCCGTACTGAAGTGGCTGAGCGTATTAAGCAAGCTATTGAGTTTGGTGACATCAGTGAGAATTCCGAGTATGAGGATGCTAAAAATGAGCAGGCATTCATTGAAGGGGAAATTATGACCCTTGAGAAAATGCTTCGCAATAGCAAAATCATTGAAGAAGGCGATATTGCTACTGATGTTGTCACGATAGGCTGCACGGTCAAGCTGAAAGACTTAGAATATGATGAAGATCTTCAATATACAATTGTAGGTTCAGCCGAAGCCGATCCTACTGAATTTAAAATTTCTAACGAATCACCTGTTGGCCAGGCTATTTTGGGTCAAAAGGTAGGCAGTGTGGTAGAAGTAAACGTTCCTGCTGGTGTGCTAAAATATGAAGTATTGGAAATTAAACGTCAGTAGCAACAGTCATTGGGGGAGAATTTTTTAACATGGCAGAAGTAAATGGTCAAGAACTTCATGAAGATCAGAATGAAATCTTGCGGGTAAGACGCGAAAAAATGACGGCTATTGAGGCTCATGGTATTGAGCCATTTGGCCGTAAATATAATTTCACTCATCATGCAGCAGATATATTGGCTGATTTTGAGACTTTAGAAAACCAGACTGTACGATTAGCTGGTCGGATCATGGCAATGAGAAAACAAGGTAAAGCTAGTTTTATTCATATCATGGACATGTCCGGCAGAATACAGCTCTATATGCGGCAAGATGTCTTAGGTATTGAAGCTTATGAACAGTTTCAGTTACTTGATATTGGCGACATTATAGGCGTCGAAGGTGTTGTATTTAGAACACAGCGTGGTGAAATTAGCGTAAAAGCGGCTAATTTTGAAATTCAAGCGAAGTCTCTACGTCCGTTGCCAGAGAAATGGCATGGATTAAAGGATGTTGAAACTCGTTATCGTCAGCGCTATTTAGATCTTATTGTTAATCCTGATGTTCGTAATACCTTTATTTTGCGCAGCAAGATTATCAAAGCATTACGGCAATTTTTAGATAACAAAGGTTTTTTGGAAGTTGAAACACCAATGATGCATCCGATTGCCGGTGGAGCATCGGCACGGCCATTCATTACCCATCACAATGCGCTGGATATGGACTTATATTTGCGTATAGCACCGGAACTGTATTTGAAACGTCTCATTGTTGGCGGCTTCGAAAAGGTTTATGAGGTGAACCGCTCGTTCCGTAATGAAGGAATTTCGATCAGACATAATCCTGAGTTTACAATGGTTGAACTTTATCAGGCTTTTGCTGATTATCATGACGTTATGCAATTGACTGAACAAATTGTTGCTGGAATTGCTCAAGAAGTACTGGGTACTACTAAAATTACCTATCAGGGGCATGAAATAGAACTGGCACCGCCATGGAACCGGATGAGTATGACTGAAGCTGTCCAAAAATACACAGGTGTTGATTTTACTACGGTAAAAACCCTGGAAGAGGCTAAAAAAATAGCTGCTGATCTAGGCGTTAAAGTCGAGAAAAAAGACGGAATTGGTGGTATCTTAAACAATATCTTTGAAGATAAAGTTGAAGAACATTTAATGCAGCCAACGTTTATTACTGGACATCCTACAGAAATCTCACCACTGGCTAAACGTAATAAAGATAATCCAGAGATTACTGATCGTTTTGAGGCTTTCATATTCGCACGTGAAATGGCAAATGGTTTCTCTGAGTTAAATGATCCTATTGATCAAAAAGGTCGTTTTATGGATCAAGTAGCTCAAAGAGAATCGGGTGATGATGAAGCTCAAATGATGGATTCAGATTATATTACGGCGTTAGAATATGGTTTGCCTCCTACAGGCGGCCTTGGAATTGGTATTGATCGCTTGGTTATGCTGTTAACCGACAGTTATTCCATTCGAGACGTATTATTGTTCCCGCACATGCGCCATAAGGATTAATATTCAACCTGCGAGCTTTATCGTTCGCAGGTTTTTGTTATATCATTGCATTTAGTCATCATCATGAAAAATAACCATGAACTTCCTGTTGACATATTCCAAAAAGTTATGTTAATATATATAAGTCGCTGGAAACGCGATGACACAAAATACCAAAACAAAAATATTGACATGATGAATAAGTTATGTTAATATAGATAAGCTGTCAAATGGCAGCAAACAAAGCAACACTGTGTTCCCTGAAAACTAAACAATGTAAGAAGTAATAAATGCCAGATGTGCGGTGCTAACTACTCACAGCTTTCAACTTATTCACATAGTCCGACGGCAGTTTGATGATTTTCCCTTGCATATTAGTGAATACATTTTGAGTTTGCCCAGTTGCTAACAATAAACCATCAGCTTCACGCATAATT